>JAUXFM010000048.1 GCA_030622955.1 Lentisphaerales bacterium | reverse complement strand
CACCAACCCGGAAACAACACCACCTGCGGCCTCTAAGTTATTCGCCTTATCGCTCTTGCATTTGAAAAGTTTAACGTTGTCAATGTATTCGGACAGCTCACGCATCCTGTTCGTCGGGAACTTCTCATCATGATCCATGGAGAACATTTTCATGGATTTACCGATCTGCGAGAGGTTGTTCATGCAGGCCGTTCTCCTGGCACGTTCACGGGCAGCCGCGATCGCGGGAAGAAGCACTCCGGCAAGAATGCCGATGATTGCAATAACAACAAGCAACTCAACCAACGTGAACGCTCTTAACCATTTGCGTCTCCAAACCTTCCTCATATCACAACTCCTTCAAGTTTTCGCTGTACACCCAATATTTGCGACCCTGTCCTAATTATGGTCAACTTCATACGCTCCGAGACTTCTGAAGTCAAGCATTTTTACCTTGTTTTGCAAGATATTCACCGATCGGCGTTGGTTTTGGATAGCTCCTCTCAAAGGGCACTACAAAATGAGCATGCAATCGCCGTAGCTATAAAATCGGTATTCGCTGTCAATGGCCTGTTGATAGGCAGTTAATACCCGCTCAATCCCCCTATTTACAGCGTGCTGACCGACAAATGCGCAGATCATCATCAGCAGGGTTGAGCGCGGTAGATGGAAGTTGGTCAACACAATATCGACTGCCCGGAACTCATAGGGCGGATAGATGAAAAGATTGCTCCGCCCACTCGTGGACGCGAGTTCTCCCTGCTCGGTCAACGCTGTCTCCATTGCTCGCACAGATGTCGTGCCGACAGCTACAACGCGCCCACCTACCAGCCTGCAATGCTCAACCATGGCCACGGTTTCTTCGGATACCCTGTAGTATTCGGAGTGCATCACGTGATCGACCAAATCCTCAGCTTTGACCGGACGAAATGTGCCTGGCCCGACATGAAGCGTTATTGCTGTACGCCTGATGCCTTTGACTTCCAGTTCTGAGAGGAGGCTTTCGCTGAAGTGAAGACCCGCGGTCGGTGCTGCAACCGCACCCGGCTTCTCGGCATAAACCGTCTGGTATCGATCCCTGTCAACTGCCCTGTCGTCGCCGGGCTTACGCTTGATGTATGGTGGCAGCGGCGCCACCCCTTCTTCGTTCAGGACCTCGAGAAGTGGTCTATCGCTCCTTACAAAGATCCTGATCCTCCCGTCTTCAGTTGGCGACAGTATCTCTGCTTCAATTCGGCCGTTCCCGAGTTCAAGTCGAATTCCCGGCATTGCGCGCCCCGACCCCCTGTAGAACGCCCACCATTCAGAGGAGAATTGAGGATCTCGGATTGCCTGTCCGAGCCGAGCCGCACACAGCTCGGAGTCGGCCAGGGCGGATTGGGGATTTCGATGACGGGGCTCGATTTCTTCAAGCAGCAGGATTTCAACAGAGCCACCTGTATTCACCTTGTGACCAAACAGTCTCGCGGGCAGGACCTTCGTATCATTCACTATCAACAGGTCATTCGGCCTGAGGTATTCATCGATCCTGCCGATGGTGGAATGTTCGATCTGTCCGGAATCACGATGCAGAACCAACATCCTGGATGCCGTTCTTTCGGGGAGCGGTTCCTGTGCAATGAGCTCAGGTGGCAATTCGTAATCGAAATCACTAGTTCTCATCCATGCTCACTCAGGCCCCAAACTCAGCCTTCAGCCCTCTGCAATCATTCCCCGATAATCTTCACAAGCACGCGTTTCTTCCGCTTGCCGTCGAACTCTCCGTAGAAGATCCTCTCCCATGGCCCAAAATCGAGTTGACCATTAGTAATCGCAACGATTACTTCACGCCCCATGATTGTCCGCTTCAAGTGTGCATCGGCATTGTCTTCGTAACCGTTATGCGCATAGTGACTGTATGGCTTCTCCGGCGCAAGCTTCTCAAGCCATTTCTCATAGTCGGAATGCAGCCCGCTTTCATCATCGTTGATGAAGACAGATGCTGTAATATGCATCGCATTGACCAGGCAGAGCCCTTCCTTTATGCCGCTCTCCTTGAGGCATTTCTCGACTTCAGGGGTAATATTGATAAGCTCGCGACGACGCTTGATATTGAACCAGAGTTCTTTCCGGAACGATTTCATGAACAGCTCCTTTCAAGGGCATCTTGTCAGTCATTGAGTTCTACTGGATGCCTTCAGCACACTGAGTCTCAAACTGCAGATCATAGAGCCTTTTGTAGATGCCGCCCTTGGCGAGCAATTCCTGATGCCCACCTTCTTCAACAATGCAACCTTCGTCCAACACGAGAATTCGGTCACAGTTAATTATCGTGGAGAGCCTGTGCGCGATCGCGAAGACCGTCCTACCCTTCATCAGTTCGTCCAGGGCTTCCTGCACAAATCGCTCCGACTCAGTGTCCAGCGCACTTGTAGCTTCGTCCAGGATCAGGATCGGAGGATCCCTGAGAATCGCCCTTGCTATAGCAAGACGCTGCTTCTGCCCGCCCGAGAGGCGAACGCCACGCTCACCAATGATCGTCTCATAGCCATCGGGCATATCTTTGACAAATTCATGGGCATGCGCCCGCTTCGCGGCGGTCTCGACGTCTTCCCTTGATGCATCTGCCATCCCATATGCAATATTATTCGCAACGGTGTCGTTGAAAAGGAATGTATCCTGCGTCACAAGCCCTATCTTGCTTCTCAAGGATTTCAAGCTCAGTTCCCGAATGTCGCTCCCATTCACAGCGATCCTTCCTTCGCAGACATCAAAGAAACGTGGCAGCAAACTCACCAGCGTGCTCTTGCCGGCTCCTGATCCCCCCACAAAAGCAACACGTTCACCTGCCTTGACCCCGAAGTTTATGTCCGTCAGGACAGGGACTTTGTCATAAGAGAAGCCAACGTTCTCCAGCGATATTGTCTCGATGTCGGCATTAAGCTCTGCTGCGTCGACGGCGTCCGTGACGGTCACCTCCGTGTCCAGTAGCTCGAAAATACGTTCTGCTGCCGCCGAGCTCTGCTGAATGTTCACATGGAGCTTGCTCATCTTCTTGACCGGCTCATAAGAGAAGAATAGCGCAGCAACATAGGTAGAGAAATCAGAGACCGTCATATCCGCCCATCGAACATACACAAGAACAAACGCAACGCCGCCAGCGGCAATGATCATGATAATTGGGTTCAGCGCTGCGGTAACCAGGGCTACCCGCATGACTCTCCTGAAGAACGAGATATTTATGCCCGCAAACCGTTCTCGCTCTCTGTCTTCGGTGCCAAACGCCTTGACGATCGCGGTACCACTTATCGATTCCTGCAATGTCGATGCCAGGTCACCAATTCGTTCCTGCGCCCTTCTTCTGTACCTTCTCACCTTGCGCCCCGCAATGGCCACAGGTATGACAAAGACAGGAAATAGAACAAAGCAGGCCAGGGTCAGACGCCAGTCCAACACAAAGAGAGCAATGACCATGGCGATCAATCTCACAGGCTGTTTTGCAATATCTGTGATGACAGTTGAGACTGCTCGTTCCACCAGCATCGTATCATTGGTTATGCGAACCATGATTTCACCGGTCCTGCTGCCCGAGAAGAATGCAAGCGACAAGTGTTGCACGTGCGTGAACAGCGCGTTACGAAGATCCATTACAACACGGTTGCCGACCCATTTCATGAAGTAGGTCGCACCGAATTCAGCCGATGCGAACAAGGCAACAGCGGGCGGCACAATCAATGCCAGAATAATGACAGTCTCTGGCGGAACGCCACCGACGTCGAACATCTTGAAGCTGTCGTTGACCAGTTTCAGAAGCCAGGCGTTAGCGCCTGCGAATACAAGTCCGAACAACATGCCCCAGAGGAGGCGACGGCGGTACGGTAGCGCATAACCCACAAGGCGCTTGTAAACAGCCCAGCTTGAAGTATCCTGAGATTTGCCGTCTTTCTTGCTCATTGCCCCTGCTTTTCAAGATAACGTTCAGCTTCCAGCGCCGCCATACACCCTGTACCTGCAGCTGTGACAGCCTGCCTGTAGGACTTATCCTGGCAGTCACCAGCAGCAAAGACTCCCTCGACATTGGTCCTGGTATTGTCTGCCACCAGATAACCAACATCGTCCATATCGAGCTGGCCCTTGAAAGGATCCGTGTTGGGTTTGTGGCCGATGGCAGAAAACATGGCTGAAACTGCTATTTCGCTGAGCTCACCTGTCTTGATGTTCTTCACCTTGAGCCCGGTAACCTCATTCTTTTCGACATCCAGCACTTCATCGACTACTGAATCCCAGAGGACCTTGATCTTTTCATGTTCGATGACGCGCTTGGCCATAATCTTTGAAGCCCTGAACTCATCGCGCCTGTGTATCACGTAAACCTTAGAGCCGAACCTCGTCAGAAAGAGTGCCTCTTCCATCGCAGTGTCGCCACCACCAACCACCGCAATAGGAACATCACGATAGAAAGCTCCGTCACAGGTCGCACATGCCGAAACTCCACGCCCCATCAGTTTCTGCTCCGATTCAAGGCCCAGGTACCTTGCACTGGCGCCAGTAGCGATTATTACCGTCCTGGACTCCAGCACGGTGCCGTCATCCAGCGTTATCTTCAGCGCGGTCCCGCTGAAATCCGATCCGACAATCTCACCTCTCTGATGTCTGGCCCCGAACCGCTCTGCCTGCTCTCTCATCAGCGTAACAAGGCTGGTGCCATCAACGGCTTCCGGGAAGCCCGGGTAATTCTCGACCTCAGTTGTCGTGGTCAACTGCCCACCAGGTTGAATTCCATCAACTACCAGCGGCTCAAGACCCGCCCTAGCAGTATACAACGCTGCAGTAAGTCCCGCCGGCCCTGAGCCAACTATAAGAATCTTGTTCATTAATGTCTCTCCATTTATTGAATGCCCTGCTACGCAGGGCTCGTTCAAATCATTCAAGGCGTTCAATCGCCCCACTTCCAGGGGCTCGTTGAAACCGTTCAACGTTTTCAACGTCCGAACAGGTTAGAATAAGTCGCCAGCAGCTGCAACGATTAAGGCAGGGAAAGCAATTACGAGAGCCAATTGGCCAATCCTTTACCTGTCGACTGCCGGGTGGTATGCAGGACAATGCGTCCTTCGACCGTCAAGTATCCAGTTTCGAGCTTCATCCCTACGTATACTTCACGATTTCGTCGACAGTGGCATAGCCGTCAAGAATGCTGCGGATCCCGTCCTGGCGCAGTGTCCTCATGCCCAGCTCAATGGCCTTGTCGCGAATGAGGAGCGTAGGCTTCCTCTCGTTGATGAGTTCTTTGACCGGCTCGCTGACAGAAAGATACTCGTAGATACCTTTTCTGCCCCAGTAGCCCGTCTCATTGCAGTTACCACAACCCTCGCCGAAGAAGAAATCTCGTTCACCGACATCTGCCTGTGTCATACCGAGGGAATCCAGGATCACGCTATCGGGCTTGTAGGGCGTCTTGCATTGTTCACAAATGGTCCTGACAAGTCGCTGGCCGACCACAGCTTCAAGTGTAGATGAAACAAGGTAGGGCTCGACATTCATGTCGATCAGACGCGTAACCGCACCTGCAGCATCATTCGTATGCAGAGTACTGAACACAAGATGTCCTGTGAGTGATGCCTGGATAGCAATCTGCGCGGTATTCAGGTCACGAATTTCACCTACCATCATCACATCGGGGTCCTGGCGCAGGAATGCCCTCAGGATCCTGCTGAACGTAACACCAACAGCTTCACTGATGGGGACCTGGACAATACCTTCGATATCATACTCAACCGGCTCCTCCGCAGTCAGCAGCTTCTTCTCAATAATATTCAAACGGCGCAGGGCTGAGTAAAGCGTTGTTGTCTTTCCACAACCTGTAGGACCCGTAACAACAACGATCCCATTAGGCTTCTGAATATCCCTCGAAAACTCCTCGTAGACATCCTCGGGCATGCCGAGGTTCTCCATATCGAGCGAAACAACACTCCGATCCAGCACACGAAGCACCACGCTCTCGCCAAACTGAGTCGGCAGCGTCGAGACACGCAGGTCTACGGGCCGACCACCGATAGTCAGGTCAATACGTCCGTCCTGGGGCAAGCGTCGTTCCGCGATATCCAAGCCGGACATGACCTTTAAGCGAGAGATGACAGGCAAAGCCAGCCGCTTGGGCGGTGGCGCCATTTCGTAGAGAGCGCCATCCACGCGGTACCTGATCTTGAAATCTGTTTCAAACGGTTCGAAATGGATGTCAGAAGCTCTATCCTGTACGGCCTGAAAGAGAACAAGATTAACGAACCTGATAACCGGCGTGGAACCAGCGGCGTCCTGGAGAAGTTGATCATCTGCATCATCGCCGAAGTCGAGCTCCGTGCCCACCTCTTCAATTTCCGACTCCAGCGATGCGAGCATTTCGTTCACAGAACTCGAATCATCTCCATAGAACTGGTTAATGCAGGCCTTGGTATCTTCCTCGCGCGCGAGAACGAAAGATACATCACGCGTAAGCACGAACATAAGCTCATCCATAACCGCAGGATCCACTAGGTCGAAGGTGGCAAGTTTGACAGAGCTTGGCCCCATCTCTACAGGCACTACGTTATACATACGGGCGATACCGGCCGGAACACTCTGGAGAACACTTGGAGGTATATCAGTGGCCGGCAGATTAATGACACCCGTACCAAGGTAATCGCCAATCACTTCGAGCAGGTCATCCTCATTGATCAACTCCTTGGACACAAGCAGCTGTCGAACCGACCTGCCCGTCTCGACGCTTTCGTCTACCACTTCCTGCAATGCCGACTGACTCAGGAGATTCCTGTCAGCCAGAAGTTGCAGCAACATAGCGGCGCTGTCACCTTCTGCCATTGTCTATTCCATCCTCACTTCTTGGATATTTTCGCGGCTTCCTGGAGCTTCTGGATTATACTTTCCGCATCCTGCGCCTTGGTGATCAAATCCTCGTATCCGATCTGCCCGGCCTCATAGAGAGCCATGAGGTGCGTGTCGAGCGTGATCATGCCATACTTGGCGCCCGTTTGAATGTCAGATGTGATGCGGAATGTCTTGTTGTCACGTATCAACGCTTGGATTGATGGGGTGGTCACCATTATTTCAAAGGCAGCCACTCGACCTGGCGCATCCACCCGCACGAGCAGAAGCTGCGAAATCACCGCCACGATACCCACGGATAACTGAGTCCTGATCTGTTCCTGCTGCGTCGTCGGAAAAGCATCAACGATACGGTCAACCGTCCTCGCTGCGCCTGTTGTATGCAGGGTTGCGAACACAAGGTGACCCGTTTCAGCCGCCGTAATGGCAGCGGACATAGTCTCAAGGTCTCGCATTTCACCCACGAGAATGACATCCGGATCCTGGCGCAGCGCCCGTTTGAGTGCCTCGGCGAACGACGGCACGTCAACACCTATCTCCCGCTGTGTTATCACAGACTTCTTGTGATCATGGAAATACTCAACGGGGTCTTCAACCGTGATGACATGAACATCTCGCTCGATATTGATCATGTTCATCATGCTGGCAAGCGTGGTCGTCTTGCCGGATCCGGTAGGACCAGTAACCAGGATGAGCCCTCTTGGTTTGTACAGCAATTCCTTGACCTGCGGCGGCAGACCTATCTCATCGAGGGACATCAATGTCGTGGGAATAAGACGCAAGCAAAGGCCTATCCGCCCCTTCTCTTTGAATACACTTACCCTGAATCTGGCCTTATCGCTAAAGCTAAACCCGAAGTCCGTTCCTCCCTGCTCCCTGACCTTCTGTTGATGCTCCGCGGAGGTGATGCTTTTCATCAATCGCTCCGTATCATCTGGCGTCAGAACATTAGCATCAACCGTTTGCAATCTGCCGCTAAGGCGCAGAACGGGAGCAAGCCCAACAGCAAGATGCACGTCGGACGCCCCTTCATCAACAGAAAGCTGAAGCAGGTCGTTCATTTCAACACTACCGGATCCACTCATTAGTTACTGTCCCCCATCGTTACCCTGAGCACTTCCTCGATTGTCGTCATGCCGCTGCTGATCTTGCGCAATCCATCTTCGCGAAGAGTGCGCATACCCAACTCTCTGGCACGTTCACGCAATTGGGCGGCCGGCACTTTTTGATATATCATTCGTTGCGCTTCGTCACCGATCAAGAAGACCTCAAACAGGCCCTTTCGGCCATGGTACCCGGTAAGCGAACACTTGTTGCAGCCTCTGCCGTGGTACAAGGCGCTTTCCCCGAGTTGGGCCCCAGAACCACCCAGCAATTTCATCTCACTGGCAGTAGGCTCGTATTCTTCTTTGCAGTGTTCACAAATCGCCCTGACAAGACGCTGGGCTATGATCGCCCTGAGTGATGACGCCACGAGGAAGGGCTTGATACCGATATCGAGCAAACGGGTCACGGCACTGGGCGCATCATTGGTATGCAGCGTGCTAAAAACCAAATGGCCGGTCAGGGAGGCCTCAGTCGCAATCGTCGCAGTCTCAAGGTCACGAATTTCACCGATCATCACGATGTTCGGCGCTTGACGCAGGATGGATCTCAGGCATGACGCAAAGGTCAAGCCGATATCCTCACGCACCTGGACCTGGTTGATTCCGGAAAGATGGTATTCCACAGGGTCTTCGACAGTGATAATCTTACGGTCCGGATGGTTGATGAAATTGAGGCAGGCATAAAGCGTGGTGGTCTTGCCGGATCCCGTCGGGCCTGTCACCAGGAGAATCCCATCTGGAAGCCCGATCAGTTTCTCAAACGTCTGCTGGTCATCGGCAAAGAAGCCCAGCTTGGGCAAACCAAGTGCAAGACTCTGTTTGTCGAGAATACGCATTACGATGCTCTCGCCACGGTTTGTCGGCACACTCGAAACACGCAGATCCAACTCACGCCCGAGAATATTGACCTGGATTCTGCCGTCCTGTGGCACACGTCGATCCGAGATCTTCATGCCGGCCATGAGTTTGACTCGGCTTAAGATGGCACCCTGCAACCTCTTAGGCGGGCTGTCAACTTCATGCATTACGCCGTCAACCCTGTACCTGACCCTGAATTTTCTTTCCATGGGCTCAAGATGAACGTCCGATGCCCTGGCACGAAATGCCTCAAGAATGATCAGATAGACGAGCTTGATGATTGGCGCATCGGAGTCATCGTTCTCAGCATCGGCCATCTCTCCCTTGCCTACAGACACATCAACTGTACCGTCATCAATCTGGTCAAGCATCGCTTCCATTGAGTCTTCAGCGGCATAGTAGCGCTTCAATGCACCCTGGACTTCTGAACTGGTGGCTACAACGCCCTCCACATTACATTTCAGCACATATCGGAGACTGTCGAGGGCATCGAATTCGAGTGGATCACTGATCGCAACTGTCAGGTTGTCATCGGTCTTGAATACGGGCACAACCTTGTAACGTTTTGCGATCTCTGGCGGTATCAGGGAAATGACCTGTGGTGGAAGGTTCTGGTCTGCCAGGCTGATCATGTCCATACCCAGCCGGCCGGCAACAGTGCCCAGCGCGTCCGTTTCGGATATAGTCTCCTCGCTAATCAGGTGATCAAGGAGACTGCCCTGCTGCCCGTCCATTGTCTCGCGACCCGCCTCAATCTGCTCGGGAGAAAGGAGTCCTTCCTCCTGGAGAATCTCAAGAACATAATCGTCATTAGACGTCAACTCACATCCTCCGCCCGCTTTTCCTGATCAAACCGGCCATCCCACATTCCAGGCCCGCATGCATGATAACACATACGCGGCGGCATTCTAGCCGGAACTAGCCTATCCGTCCAGTTTCGTTCTGAGGAGATCCTGCACAAGCTTGGGGTTGGCTTTCCCCTTCGTCAGCCTCATTACCTGGCCGACAAGGAACTGTGCTGCAGCCTTTTTGCCACTCCTGTAATCCTCAACTGATCGAGGATTATCCAAAATGGCCTGTTTCACAAGTTTGTCCAACAGATCGCTATCCCCGACCTGGGCAAGGCCCTTTTCTTTAACTATATGGGCCGGATCGCCACCTTCCGCGAAGAGAATACCGAATACTTCCCTGGCAGTGCTCGAGTTAATGGTGTTGGAATCAGTAAGCTTGACCAGGCCAGCAAGAGATTCCGGTTTCATTGCAATATCACCGAGCTCAAGCCCGCGCTCGGAAAGGAGCCGGAGCATCTCGGTCATCATCCAGTTCGAGATAGCCTTGGGATTTGCAGACTGCTTCGCCGCCTCCTCGTAGTAATCGGCAAGCGCCTTATCTTCAACCAGAATCCCGGCATCATAATCCGGCAGACCATATTGTTCGACAAAGCGGGTACGTCGCTCGCGCGGCAATTCCGGAAGCTGAGCACGCCATTCTTCGATCTTGTCAGAATCAAGAACAACGGGCATCAGATCAGGTTCAGGGAAATACCTGTAATCATGCTCGCTCTCCTTCACCCGCATCTGAATGGTAATCCCTGCATCGGGATCCCAGCGTCGAGTCTCCTGCAATATCTGCTCGCCGGATTCAAGGGCCTGAACCTGTCGATCTATCTCGTACAAAAGCGCAGCATGTACTCCCTTGAAAGTATTCATGTTCTTGATCTCGGTCTTTGTCCCGAGCCGGGATTGCGTCTCGGGGCGCACGCTACAGTTAACATCACAGCGCATATTGCCCTCTTCCAGATTACATCCGCTCACCTCGCCGTAGAGCATAATCTGCTTCAACGCGACCAGGAAAGACATTGCCTCATCTGCCGAAGTGATGTCGGGTTCTGTAACAATTTCCATGAGGGGGATGCCGGCCCTGTTGAAATCAACCCCGCTCTTGCCTGAAAAATGGGTGCTCTTGCCCACATCCTCTTCGAGATGAATACGCGTTATACCTATCTGTTTCTGCAGTCCATCTATCTCGATATCAACTGAGCCTCCGTCGCACAAGGGCCTGTCATACTGAGAGATCTGGTAGTTCTTGGGCATATCGGGGTAGAAATAACTCTTGCGGTCGAACTTGCTATAGTCGCTTATGTTGGACCCCAGCAGCAACCCGGCCACAACAGTGTAATGAATCGCGTCCTGATTCATCACCGGCAGTGTCCCTGGATATCCCAGGCAAACGGGACAGACGTGTGTGTTTGGCGGGGCCCCGAACCCGGTGGCACAACCACAAAACATCTTCGATACCGTTCTGAGCTGAACGTGTACTTCAAGACCTATGGATACGAGATAGTTCATCCTTCATCAACCATTCTTCGAATTGGCGCGAGCCAGTTCGTAGGCATGCCCCACTCTTAATATGTTCTCTTCCTTGAAAGCTGGTCCGAGCACCTGCAGGCCTATCGGCAATCCATCACTACTGACGCCACAGGGAACCGACAGTCCACAAATCCCCGCGAGATTCGCGGGCACTGTGAAAACATCGCCAAGGTACATCCGTAATGGGTCATCCACCTTCTCCCCTATTCGATAGGCAGGTGTCGGTGTCACCGGTGTCAGCAAGGCATCGCAGTCTTCAAAAACTTTCTCGAAATCCTGCCTGATCAAAGTGCGGACCTTCTGGGCCCTGAGGTAATAAGCATCGTGATAGCCGCTGCTCAACACATAGGTGCCAAGAATGATCCGGCGTTTCACTTCAGCGCCAAAGCCCTGCGCCCTGGTCTTCCCATACATATCTATGGGATTAATCACACCCTCCGCCCTGTGCCCATACCTAACCCCATCAAACCTTGCCAAATTGGCTGATGCTTCCGCAGTTGCAATGATGTAATAGGTCGCAACTGCGTAGTCAGTATGGGGCAGACTGATCTCAACAATCTCTGCGCCCAGCTTTGAGCATTCCTCTACCGCCGCACGAACAGCATTATCGACCTCGGAATCTGTGCCCGCGACAAAGTACTCTTTCGGCAGTCCGAGCTTCATGCCTCTAAGGTCTTCGCCAAGGCAAGAGCTATAGCCGGGCACTGCCATATTAATGGAGCTGGAATCCCTCTCGTCATGGCCTGCCATCACCTCAAGCAGTGCCGCAGCGTCGCGAACGGTTCGTGTCATCGGCCCAATCTGGTCAAGAGAAGAGGCAAACGCGGTCAACCCGTATCTCGAGACCCGACCGTATGACGGCTTGAGTCCGACACATCCGCAGAAGGAAGCAGGCTGCCGGATTGAACCACCCGTATCGCTGCCAAGCGCCGCAACGGCTTCACCGCCGGCAACTGCCGCAGCAGAACCACCACTGGAACCTCCTGGCACATGGTCAATACTACAGGGATTTCTTGTCACTCCGAAGGCAGAATTCTCAGTGCTTGATCCCATCGCAAATTCATCCATGTTTGTACGACCGACAAAGACGGCGCCTGCATCGCGCAGCCTCCCTATAACTGTGGCATCGTAGGGCGAGACATAGCCTTCAAGGATCTTCGAAGCACAGTGGCATGAGTCTCCCGATACGTTGATGACATCCTTAACGGCCAGCGGGATTCCCAATAGTGGTGCTGTACTGCCGGAAGCGCGTGCTTTGTCTGCATCCCGAGCTTGCCGAAGTGATGCATCCCCGTCAACGGACAGGTAGGCACATAGGCTTGAATCTCTCGCAGTGATCCGTGAGAGCAGAGCATGAACGAGCTCTTCCGAACTGCAACTGCCGCCCTCGAGAAGCTCTACAGCAGCTTGTAGATCAAGATTTTCTATTTCTAATGACATAGCCGCCCGCGAGCCACCCTCCTCAGAAGAGTTACTCTATTATCTTCGGCACGAGTATCTGCTCTTCGTTGTGGGCAGGACTGTTCTCGAGCACCTGCTCACGATTGAGGCCAGGGCGTTCTTCATCTGCCCTGAACACATTCTGAACGGAAACGGCATGGGCTGTCGGCTCTATGCCTTCGACATCGAGTTCAGAAATCTTTCTGACGTAATCGAGAGTCTCTTCCAGTTGGCCCTGGAAGCTCTCTATTTCCTCTTTATCGAGGTGCAGCCTGGCCAGGTGCGCCACGTAGGAGACATCAATTCTATCGACATTCTGGTTATCTGACTGCATGAACTGACGCACCCCGCAGATCTGGGCAATTTCTTAAAGTGAGTAATAGTAGCCTGCAGGCCGCAGCATCTGCAAGGAAATCATGCAGTTCGCTCGCTCACCATTCACCCGCTTGCCCTGAAAACCTGCAAGCTGCCTGAGTCGGTCGATCTTCATTCGGGCAGCACAAATCATTTCGCAGAGCAGAACGGCAGGCAGCGCGAAGTGCCGTTCCCTACGGCATGTTCGTCACGCTGAGCCTGTAGTAACCCATAGGTTGAACGAAATCATCCCAGGTATTCGTACCATCAGCGGGTAATTTCGCACCCGCCTTCATCCAGGAGCCTGTCGACATGCTCGCTCGCCACTCAATGCATATTGGAGGAATCTTCCCCTTGTCCACCCGAGCATGCGCCCAGGTGAGCCGCACCTGGTTCGTCACGATCTCGATGCCGGAAATTTTAAGGACGGAATCCGGGTCCGTCGGATCGGTGCCGCTCCAGTACTCCTGCCCGGTCGTGTAGCCGTCCCCGTCAAAATCTTCAGATGCCACCGCCTCAAGCTCGTTCGTCCAGTCAGGATTCACGCCAGCAAGCCAACGGTATGGAACCGCATTTGTCCCCGTAACCGCATCCTTCATCACGGCCGTCAATGATCTGGGGCCGCTGACGTTGAAGGAGATTTGGTTGCCGCTGATTGCCGTACCGTTGGTATGACCTGTCCAGTAATCGAATTGCTCGTAGTCGTCCGGGTTCGCCGTTGCTGTCAGGTTCGTTCCTGCCGAGTACCAGCCGCTCGGCCTGTCCATTTTCCCTGAACCCTCCGCATTCATGACGACGGAAAGCAGCAGTAGAGCCGTGCACAGCCTGTACACAAGCAACCGGACGCAGGCCCTGTTCAGGCCGGCGCTCCGGTTGTTGCTTGTGTACGATCTTTGCCTCATCAGTTGTCTATGATCTCGAAGTTGATCCAGTAGTTCGTCTGCCACTGCCACGTGATCGTCGTATCGTTCGTGATCGTGAAGCTGACGTTCGTTCCGATGCCGCTCGAGAGACTGCCTGTTCCCGTCCACCCGGTACAGACGTACTGAGTCGTACCATTGACGATTGTCGCATCGTTCATCACCGAGTCCACCACCGTGCTCCACTCACTGGTGGTTACGCCTGAAGGATTCGGGGTCCCGTACGCGCTGGCGACAGTGAAGGTATAGGTGTTTATTGCGAAGTTAGCCGTCAATGAAATATCGTTCGTAACATTGTTGTCAGTACGTGCCTCGGTTGTTATCCCATCGGACCAATCAACAAAGCTGTAACCCGTATCGGCGGCGGCGGTTACCTCTGTACCGCTGTTTCCGTGACTTACGGTCTGGTTCGTTGCACCCGAGATACTGCCGTTGGCACCTGCAAGATATGCCACCGCGTAATCGATAAGCGAGTATTGCGCGTTGACGGTCATGTCACCGGTCACGCTGGCAAACGATGCATCCCAGCCGGCGAAGTTGTATCCGGTGTCAGGCGTAATCGTCGGCGCCACGGCCGCTGACGCGTGGTCAACCAGCTGCGTGAGGGTTCCGCCGCCGGTGTGTGTCCCCTCCGCGCCCACCACGAAGATCACCTCGCGCTGGTCAATCGCAAAGCTCGCAGAGATAGTATGCGCATTGGTCACGTTCAAGAAAGTGTAGCTATTCGTGGCTCCCTGGCTGATAGAGTCAACCACGACGTCGTCAACATGGTAGTTGGCATCCGGCGTAATGGTAAACGACCGGTTGGTTCCCTGCTCGACATTCACCGTGCCGCTGGGATTGATCGACCCGTTGGCCCCCGCGGATGCTATGATGTCGTGTATGATGTGCAAGAAGCGCGCAGTTATCGTTTTCGGTCCGTCGACCGTAACGGTGATCTGCGGGCCGAGGATGCTTGCGCCGTTCGTGTCTCCCAGCCAGCTGTCAAACTCGCTGTCGAGGCCCGGCGTCGCGTTGACAATGACATTCGACCCGGCCGGATACCAGCCGCTGGCCCTGTCCACTGTTCCTGTCCCTACCGCCCATGATTCCGACACCGCACCCAGGATCGCTATAATTGCCACTATTACTGATATTTTCCTCATCTCTCTCCCATTCTCTTAGTTGCCGACAGTCTCGAAACTCATCCAGTGGTTTGCCTGCCACTGCCAAGTGATCGTCGTGTCGTTCGTTATTGTGAAGTTGACATTTGTTCCCGATCCGCTGGAAATGCATCCGGTCCCCGTCCATCCGGTGCAAACGTACTGGGTCGTACCGTCAACGATTGTCGGATCAGTCATCACCGCATTGACCACCGCGTTATCAAGGTTGGTCGTCACACCCGAAGGATTCGGCGTGCCGTGCGCGCTGTTCACCGTAAAGGTGTGTGTGGGTTCATAGTTGACAGTGACCTCAACATGATCTACGTAAGCGTTTATCCCGCCGCCGCCATTGCCGCCGCGCGACGCGGAAACAACAACGCCGAAACCTGCGTTCTCGATGTCCGACACCACCCAGCTGTCCTTCCACAGGTCGTTGGTTCCACCATATGATACGGTCTCCGCCGTGGCCGCCCAGAACCTGCCTACGTCCGCACTGTTGGTTGCCATGCTGACAATGCCGCCCTTGATGAGACGCACCTCTGCATCACTGAAATTCTTGTTGCTCGAGGAATCTGACGCACTGCGGACCACGTTGACGGTAATTCCGCTGATAACCGATCCGGCAGGTATGGTGAATCCAAACGAATTGACCGCCAGGTATTCCGTAACGTCAGTCTTCGAAGAGGATGCGGAGTCAGCGTTGTTGCCGTCGGCCGCTGCAATGTTCCCCGGTGTTATCCAGCCAGCCGTGCCGCCGTTGCCGGCATTGCTCGCACCTGTTCCGGCACTCCTGGTCGCATCAATTGCCGCAGCCTTTGAGAAGACTAACAGGCAAAACAGTATTGCGAGCATAGCCCTGGTGGGCACCCCGAGCCCAGTACCGATTCCCCACATTTTGCTCTTTCCTGTCAATTTCATGATTCTCCCCGCGCTATTGCAGAACAAACCTTCTTCCCCTGCTCCATCTTCAGACACACAATTACTCCTCACGGATCAGTATCCGTCACTGCCGTCCTTTGTGTTCCCTTAATTCTAGCATAAAGTATGCCAACACCGCCCAGGTTGCCGTCACCTTTGAAAAAGCCCTGTAAACTGGGTCATTTACGGGCATTCTTTATGACATTCCCTCCAACCCCGGCCGATCAGCATGGTCACATGCGGCCATTTTGTCTCACCGAGTGTCGCACTTGGCTTCCTCCGCGGACAAGGACAAGAGGGGTCAAGTCTCGAGTGGCTGTTGAAAAACTCTCCGTAAATGTTGTTGTCTTTCCTCTTACAAGTTATACTTGGAATATACTAAGGAGGACGAT
>JAUXFM010000103.1 GCA_030622955.1 Lentisphaerales bacterium | reverse complement strand
TGTGCCAAGCCTTTGCCACTGAAGTGCCCATCAAGCACATTTTGACTACGGACAAATGGAATGCCATCGTCAAGATAGGCTTTCTCACCACCTCTTGGTGTCAGCCCGCTGCCAATCTTATCGCACACATCCCCCAACCGCACTTCCTTCCACCCCTCCGGAATTCTTTTACCTTCATTACCTTCATGCCCTTCATGGTAAGAAATTCCCCCTCCGAACCCCGGCAACTTCTTCTTCCCCGTCAACAGCCTCTGCATCAGCCCCTTCTTGATATTCCGCTTCTTCTCGATCTTCTTCACATAGCCCCGAATCGCCTTATCCCAACACTCCAACACTTCTGCGATTGCTTCCTGTTCGGGGAGGGAAGGGAGAGGGATGGGGAGCTTTCGGAGATCCTCAATTGTAATCTCACGAAACGTGCTTCCTTTCCCCCACGCATGCACAAGTCGCTTCAGATAATGACCGGCAAGTGCATAGTGAACGAACAGCGGATAGGCGTTGCTGTCGACGGATATCCTGGCAGTTCCCTGAGTGAGATTCGCTCCCGAAAGGACTTCGGGGACGAGGGATGTTTCTCCGATGTTGCCACGAAGCGAGAACACAACATCCCCTTCGCTGACAGCTGCCCTGGCGTATTTCGCGGCGATCTGTGATGATGTACGAGGCAGGCCAATTGTCGGGACAACCGATTCGCCCACGTCTGTGCTTCGTATGTATGGAATCCCATCAGGAACATGCGGTCCCGCTTGAACAATCCCGTAAACGATGGGTTTCTCCCAATGAACAAGTGCCGATAGTCGCGGCGTATCCCAGCCTTCGGGGACCCACCCGACTTCCGTTTTCTTGTATCCCGGTCTATTCTCATTCTTCTGCATTCCTCACAGGTCCGATCTCAGCACAAAGCTAGTTTCTCTTTCACCAGCGATTGCCATCAGGGCAGGTTGTCCGTCGTCGGCCAGTTGACGGCTCAAGTAGTCGATCAGTCTCAAGTCCAGACAGCTCGGAATTGCGCCACAGCCTGGCGGGTGTGAGTGCCACTCCCCGAGATAGGAGACAATGCCTGCTGTTCTTTGCTGTGCCTCCTTGAGGATTCCAAGGAGCCCATCGGTGCCGCGCACGAAACTGGAACATGACTCCTCGCTATCAAACGGCGCGTCCAATATGTCCACCACATAGATACGATGAGGGTGCTGGTCAATGAACCCGAGGATTACGCCGCCTGTCTCAGAAGGCAGTGCTTGTGCCCGGATTCGTGACAGCTTATCGATAGTCTCGGAATCAATGACGACAGCCCAGTCACGGAGGGGGAAGACAGCGGTTGCCTTTGGTTCTACCTCTCGTACAGCTACCCCTTGCTCATCAATAACGCAAAAGACTGTGATCCGCGCATCGTTTTGGTCACGCGTTTGCCGGATCCGTCGGGCAAGCAGCGCTGAGTGCAGCTGGACGAGTTCGGTCGGCATGACGCCCGAAATGTCTCTGCACCCGTTACCAACCCAGATATCACCCCTGTGTTTATCCAGATGACTGCCTCCCCAATCATTCTCAAGAATGGCCCGGTAGTACTGCGCTTCGAGCGAGTCCAAACGAATGTTGCGATCATGATCCTCTGCAAGCAGAACAGAGTCCTGCCCGCTAGGCGTGAAGAACGCCGACATAGATCGTGGTGTCTCATCGCGCAAGGCAATTACTCTTGGAACATCCAGGGTGGTGCTTGTGTCTACTACGAGAGTTGATTCAGACACGGCCTTACAGATATCTTCGTTCTCGAAATTGACTGCAGAATCAGGAATCACGCCAGGCCTAACAACACCGGGGTAATAGTTGTTCACGGCGCTTCGCGCCACAGTTCGCACCTTGTGCAGACCTATGTCCTGGTATTTGGCCGTGTGGCGTGCGACATTGTGTGCATCAACTCTGTCATGGTCCACATAAGTCCACCGTCCCCAGCCTTCGCACGCCCAGATCTCTGCGAGTGCACTCCCCAATGAACCTACCCCGGCCAGCAAACCGGCAAAGTCCGTGCTTTCATGACTAATGCCAGAAAAGGCGTTTGCGGCTCCCATTGTGTTGGCAAAAACAATATCGGCAGGCACAACCTCTATGTCATGCCAGCCAGCGGATTCTTGCGGCTGCGCGTCGCCTAGTAGAATAAGTTTGAAGTACTTCTTCTGTTCCTTGTCGAAGTTCAACACGCCCAACGCTTCCCCAAGAGAGCACATGTTGGAGCGAACAAGAAAGCCCGCATGCTGAACTCTCTCAATCCTTCCGCAGGCGTCGCGGTATAGCGGTATGTTGAGGACTAGCAGTATGTTTTCGTTCCCCGCTGTCATGCCTTCAGAGGGCGCCAAAGCACACACTGCATCCATAAGTGGCTGTAGAAGATCGCCACCCCGCTTAGAGATAATTTGTTCGAGCCTTCCTAAGGACGTCGGCAGACGCTCGATACTCGCGTGCTGGATTGGTGATAGTGTGAGGACTATCGTCCTTAGGTCCTGTTTTTGAGGCAAACTGAGCTCGGTTACGTCTGACTTCCAGACCGCAAGCACAGAAGCGTCATTGCCGAACAGTAGCAATTCTGGTTGATCTCCCTGAGAAACCCGTTCATCGAAGTCGGGAGGTAATACTAACTTCATGCCACTGGAGTAGAAGAAGGGCTCGAGTGGCTGATCTTCTTGATGTAAATCGCCCATAGAAGCCCTTTCAAGCCACCACAGAATCTTCTTCAGATGGGCTTCAGCTGTCCAGTGTCGCCGCGTTGATGACCATGGTTCATCGTATAGGCAAATGGATATTGCCTCACCCTCATTGACTGGGTTTTGATGTATGCCCGTGGGAAAGCTCTTTCTCAGGGCTCGCGTCTCGGGCGCTATTATGTCGTTGTAATAGAAGACTAGCGCCAAGCGCTCTCTGTTCTTGATCCCATGCTGGTTTCGCGACGGCACTTTGTCATTAAGGCAGTCAACCACAACGGCCGTAGCTGAGCCCTTCGAGGCGCACTCACAGCTGCGGCAATCGATGAGTTCAAAGCAATCTGATCGCTCCACCGCTGCCACGGTCCGCGACGCCGATGCAACAGGCAGGGCCTCGCCTGTCCGCAGCACTGCTCCGAGGTCATAAAACTGATCTGGCATGCTATCCGGCCCTTGGAGTTCTCTGAGACGCGACATATGAGATGCCCGATGCTGCAGCCATTGCCTCGATATAGACACCATGCGACTCAAACTTGAAGACAACAGGCTGTGGGTTCGCCTCGGGCGACTCCTCCATCGTCACTATGACACGGCAACCGCAGACTTGATTGTTGTAGTTCTCATAGCAGTGCCTCGCCTGTATGTGCGGCGGCATCTTCTGCTCATAGGCAGCGTGATTGTCGGCGATCTCATTGCTTGAACAAAGCACGTAACTGCCTTCTCGTCCTTTAAGAAGCAGTTCCTTCACGCCCGCTATCGGGTAGGTTTCCTTCTCGCCTTTCTCTGGACTGAGTGCGTGATGACTACAATGATGCGGGACAGAATAGAGGTCCCACTCCAGTCGATCCTCATTACCCTTCGTCTTTGAAATGGAGACAATGTCCTCCAGTACAGAGCAATCCGAATCCCCCACACAAAAATAGTCGTATATCTCTGTTCCGGACTTGAGCCGTACATTGAATACCAGAGCGGCGCCATTTCGCAGATCGTCACCCTCATCAACTTGCTTCACAAACGGTGAATGACTGAAGAATTCGATGCCATCATTTTCACTATTAAAGGTGTCCACAACCGTCCCCGCATGCACGATCAGATGTTGGCGAGATTCGACCGTGAGATCTTTGGATTCCAGCCAATCCTTGAGTTTGTCTGGCCCAGAAAACACCTTGATTCCAGAGCCTTTGATCAGTCGATGTCGCGCTTCTTGGCGCCAGAATGCAATTTCAGTGCTCAAGGTATCATTGGTGAGATCCTCTATGATCAAAGCTGCAGGGACCCACAGCTCGTTGATCTTTATCCGATCACCCCCTTGAAATTCTTTTTTATACTCAAACCAGAAGAATTCCGTACTGTTCTCGATATGATCCTTGTCTCCATGAGTAAAGGCGACGACGTCAAAGTAGTCTCTATCATCGTCTGCCAATTCATCCCGGAGCGTCTGGCAGAGATTGATCTCTGGCCCTTTGTTGTCTTCCGAAGACTTGACGTGTCGGTAGTCAAGGAGGATGCGTTTGCCGTTCTCGAGAACAATCTGACTCGTGTCGCCGTTTCCGACTGGATAGAACTTGATCTTATGCATTGTGAGTTTCCTTTCCTAGGTATTCTGTGAACAGGTATTCTGCGTAGTCCTTTCCCATGTGTCGCAGCAGAGGCACAGAGACGAAGGCGTACAGAACAGACGCCACGATGTACGTCCAGGACACGACTTTGGCCAGACCTCCGGGGACAAAGATCAGCGCAAGGATTGCCATGACAAAGGCGAGTGGGGTTCCGCTGGCTAGATTCCGGAATAGTCCATAATGAATGTTATATTGTTTCGTGCGCACGCCTGCGCCAACCTTAAGCCTGATCTGGCCTACCACATCTTTGGCGCGCAGACGCGCCTCCCGTTCATCTGCGGCTTCTTCGTCTTCACTGCAGAGCTGAATGTTGAAATCTGTCTCTATCCTTGCATGCAGCTGCCGTTTTCTTGCTGAGGATAGGAGCCGAGTCTTCCACAGGAGCATTTCTGTCGTTGGGAACCTGAGGCCATCCTTGAAGAGGAGGATTTCGACACCATATTTCCCAAGAGTCCTCACTACATGCGTAAAAAAGATTACGCAGACGCTCCCCAAGCCAACATTCTTCACAATGAGAAACCATTCTGCGTGCTTGAGGAGAGCCTGGAACTCAGTTGCGTCGAACAGGCTCATGAGCAGCATTGCAGGCACCGTTATGACTATCGATGGCACATACCGCACCAGGAATGTGTATTGATCAAATGGATTTAGTATCAGCGTTGCTTTTTTGGCCAAGGGATCCCCCGTCATTTCAGTGTCATTCCGTGCTTTCCGTGGTCTTGTCCTCAATCTGCCTAGCTGCTTCCTCCAGCATCTTGATCGAATCGGTTATGCCGATTTGCTCTTTATACTCACGACGTCGTGCAGCGAAGTGATCGTATTCCTTTTTGGCATGAACTTCGGCGTCATCTTTGCTCACGTTCCCTGCGTTGCCCAGGACGCTCCGGTCGTTGAACATCAGGAATTCATCCAGTTTCGTTTTCCAGTCTTTCATGAAGACCTGTTTGCGCCGTCGGGCCTGGTCTTCGGCAAAATCTAGCCACATGGCAATAATCATATCCGGGTTGAAGAAATCATGTTCCCGGCTTACCTGGCGACTGCCCTCCTGTTGAACTGACAAGAATCTCTTGTGAGTTGCCGAAAACGCCAACTCCCCCTCATCAAGGATGTTATGGATATGCTGGCTAATGTTCTGCTGCGTCGTTTGGAGCAGCTCGGCCATCATCTGCCGCGTCAGCCAGATCGTCTCATCCTCCAGACATACATCAATCTTCACCTGCCCATTCTCAGTCTGATATACCAAAAGCTCTTCTCTTGCCGGCAGATGGTCACTCATATCCATTCTCTCCCTCTATTGCGGGACTAATATGCATATCCTGCATACTGCGTCTCCTCACTGCTTCCCATTCTCAGGTCGAACCTGTGCAATCTTCGCACAGGTTGAGCTTCTTCCGCCCGCAAGGGACAGCATATGTGGGAAGCGAGGCTGCCGGCCGCAGTGTGTGCCAACAATGCACGTACTTGATTCGTGGTTCATTCCACGATCCGCAGTGCCTTCAGGTGTATGTACGTCGGTTTCTTCATTTCCTTCATGTACTTCATGGTAGACCAATCCGTGTCATTCCGTGCTTTCCGTGGTTCCCTCTCCGCGCCCCTCTGCGCCCTCTGCGGTTCCCTCAATCTGCTTCGCCGCTTCTTCGAGTTGCTTGATCTCCTTGTCGAAGTCGGATTCGAAGAGCCGATCCTGAACGATGCGGTATTTCTCGAATTCGCTCTCGGCAAAGGAGCGGGCGAGTTCCTGGGATATCTTTCCTTTGTCCTGCAGGATCTCGCGTTCGTCGAATTCGAGGAAGGCGTCGAGACGTTTGGCCCAGTCTTCCATGGTCATGGGGATGCTGCGACGAGCGCGGTCTTCCGCCAACTCAAGGTAGGCGTTGACGATTCGGGCCAATGATTCGAGCTCATTCCGGTTCAGGTAGTTCTTCGCGACGCCGACATCGCTCTTGAGGATCTTGTCGTCCGGGACGTTTTCCCATGAGGTAAGGCCCATGTGCTCCTTGCTGCTATCAGCGCGCTTGTGGATAAGCTCTGCGGCAGTATGTCCATGAATCGCGAAGTGCAGCTTGTTCTGGACCTTGGCGAAAAAGCCCCGGGTGGTAGGGGCATCCTTGTGGTAGTCGACGCTTGTGGCGTAGATGTCCGTGATCTTCTGGTAGAAACGGCGCTCACTGAGTCTGATCTCCCGGATCTCTTCCAGCAGCCGCTCATAGTAATCTTCGCCCAGAAATGTCCCATTCTCCAAGCGCTTCCTATCGAGAACATACCCCTTTATGGCGAAGTCCCTTAGAACGCGGGTGGCCCACTGCCGGAATTGGGTCGCACGGACGGAGTTGACGCGGTAGCCAACAGAGATAATGGCGTCCAGGTTGTAGAACTGGGTCATGTATCTCTTGCCATCGGCAGCAGTACTCCGGAATTTCCGGATAACTGATCCCGGTTGCAGCTCATCGCTCGTGAATATATTCTGCAAGTGCTCGCTGACCGTTCTGACATCTACGTCGAACAAAGCAGCCATGAGCTTCTGGGTGAGCCAGATGGTCTCATCCTCATAGCGGACTTCAATACTTTTCTCGCCGCTCTGGGCGGTGAAGATTAGAAACTCCGCAGTGCTGTTCCGTATCTGTAGCTTCTTCATTCCCTTCATGCCCTTCATGGTAGACCAATCCGTGCCATTCCGTGCCTTCCGTGGTTCAATTCACTATTCACCATTCACTTCATTTCCTTCATGCCCTTCATGGTAGACCAATCCGTTCCATTCCGTGTTTTCCGTGGTTCAATTTCCAATCCATCATTCCCTATTCACCATTCCCAATCCCCAATTTCCTCAAATGCCCGGCCATTTCTTTCTCAAGCTTGACCAGTTCGCCATCGATCTCCGCCATTTCCTTGAGATTGGCCTCGATGTCGACCTCCTCTTCCTCCTCGAACGTATCCACGTACCGGGTGATATTGAGGTTGTAATCGTTCTCTTCGATTTCTGCCCGCTGAACCACGCGGCAAAACTTCTCGATGTCCTGCCGTTTCTCGACTGCATCGAGGATTTTGCCGATATGCTCGTCGTCCATGAGGTTCTGTGCCTTTGCGGATCGGAAGAGTTTGGATGCTTCCACAAAGAACACATCTTTGCGCTTCTCGTTCTTGCCACCTGATTCCCGCGAGCGATCGAGAATAAGAATGGCGACAGGAATGCCTGTGGTCTGGAAGAGCCCGGCGGGCAGACCAATAACAGCATCAACGATATTTTCTCTGAGCAGGCTCTGGCGGATCCTGCCCTCTGCCGCACCGCGGAACAGTACGCCATGCGGAACAATCACTACGACCTTGCCTTCCTTTGCCTTTGCCGTTTCAACCATGTGACTGATAAAAGCATAGTCCCCTTTGGTCTTGGGCGGAATGCCGCGATGAAAACGGTTGTAAGGATCATTCTCGATGTTATCGCCAGCCCATTTCTTGAGCGAGAAAGGGGGATTGGCGATGACCAGATCGAATTTCATCAGAAAATCGCCTTCTTTGAGGAGCGGATTGTTGAGCGTATCGCCCCATTCCAGCCGTGCCGAATCTTTGCCGTGCAGGAACATGTTCATGCGGGCAAGGTTGTAGGTTGAGCCAATGCTTTCCTGGCCATAGAGCGCGTAGTCCTTTGAGCTCTGCGCTTCGATCTCCGCACCGGCGAGCAGAAGCAAACCCCCGGAACCACAGGCAGGATCACAGATACGCCAGCCAGGCTGCGGCTTTGCTAGTTTTGCCAGCAGTGTGGCCACGGATTTGACGGTAAAGAACTCGCCCGCCTTCTTGCCGGCATCGG
This sequence comes from Lentisphaerales bacterium, assembly GCA_030622955.1. Lineage (GTDB taxonomy): Bacteria > Verrucomicrobiota > Kiritimatiellia > JAUXFM01 > JAUXFM01 > JAUXFM01. The sequence continues at coordinate 1,444 of JAUXFM010000103.1, read as the reverse complement.
AGCCGAACCGCTCGATCATGTACATGTACGCGTTGCCGATAACGTCATCACCGGCAGCGGTGAGGTCGATCTTGGCAAAATCGTCCATCAGGTGACGAAGCATCTTGTTGCGCTGATCGGTCCTACCGAGAACGGCGTCGGAATTGAAGTCGATTGAGAACAAGCCTTCCAATCGATCCCCGTTGGCATCCTCAATGGCATGTAGAGCGATGTTGATCAGTTCGCCGATGTTGTCGGCGCTCTTCTTTCTATACAAATCAGAGAAGCTCATGCCTTCAGGAAGCACGAAGCGCACATTCTTGAGCCGCAACGCAATGCGGTCCTCATCGTCACCATACCGTTCCCGGAGCTTCTCCATCTCGTGCTTGTAAAGATCACTCATGTACTTGTAGAATAGAAATAGGAGCACATAGTCTTTGTAGATGCTTCCGTCCACGTTCATGCGTGACGAGTCCGCTGCTTCCCATAGTGTTCTGTTCAGAGCATCCTGTGTGTATTCCCTTTGTCCACTCATTACTTGAGTCCCTTCATGATCTTCATGGTAACTGACTCTCAATTCTTAATTCATCATTCAGAATTCTCTTCAGCAACTCCTGCTTCCTGCTTGTCAGGCGAGCATATTCCTTTGCCGTCTTCTCAAAAACGATCAGTGACCTCTGCCGCTCCAGCGGGGGAATAGGGATATCCATATTGGCCAGATTCTTTGCGCTGATGAACGGCACAGTGGTTTGCTCGTAGTGACGGCGGAACATTCTCTGTCCATTGGCCGAGTTGAAATAGCACGCCACGTATTCCGGCAGGACTGATTCCTTCTTGACCGATAGAACGAGGATGGAGGATGGCACTATCCAAGTGTTCGTGTCGGGAAGATCAAAGACCGTAGCTGCGAAACGACCTCGGTTCACAACCAGCACATCTTCCGGCTGGAGCGGCTTTGACACTGATGCATTTGTCTTCAGTGGTTCGCCCGGTCCGAAAGAAACGACCCCCTCTGCCGAAATGTTCTTTGGCTGGATGACCATCACATCGCCATTGGGTACGTTCGATAGGCGCTCCCGGAACGCATGACCGATTCTGACATTGCAGAAATCTTTGATCCTCATTTTTGTCCTTTCAATTTCAAAATGCAGTAGCAATATACTGCGCCATGAACAGAAGTCAAGTAAGAATTCGCAGTATCCTCCTACTGTTGATTTGACATAATCCAAGATTTCTGTAAACACGCGCCTTTCGTGCTCATTTACAGTGGAGTCGAGTTCCACATAAGGCGTCAGACGAGACTATCCGTTTGAGTGCTGATCATCCGGGCGAAGGGCGAGCCGAGCTCCCCCTCGGCTCGCTCGGTCCAACATCGAACATCGAAGCCTTTGGAGGAGAGAGAGACAATTGATGTTTCTCACAGAGCGCACAGAGGGCACAGAGGGCACAGAGGGGGGGCGCAGGG
>JAUXFM010000161.1 GCA_030622955.1 Lentisphaerales bacterium | reverse complement strand
GAAATCTGCACAACATCATGCGATAGTCACGATATCATGCCGGTGCGGACTGACTCGCCGGATAGTTTTGCAAGAGGCTCTTGAGAGTATCAAAACTGTAGGAGCTATCAACATCGACGAGATAGTCCACTGCTTCGAGCTGTCCAACAACCGAAAAACATCGTCATTTCCGGTACTGAGCTCTCTCAAACAAGCCCTTTTTCAGTTAGCAAAGAGCGAAACTCTCTCCACGAAATCATGAAAACTGCCCGCCACAACTCGCTGGACCGCCTCAGCTCAAGGGGATTTAGAAATCTTCTTCCGGAGGGCTTTTTGTGTTTGCAATGCGGGACTTAATGGTTGTTAGCCCTCTTTCGTCAGGCCTGAAGGGCTTCGAGGACTGCTTGCGGCTGTTTGTCTACAATGCGCAGCAGGGCCTTCGCCGGACCCTCTGGTTCTCTGCGGCCTTGCTCCCAGTTTTGCAATGTTGACTTACTGACGCCGATCATGAGTGAGAACTGAGCTTGGGAAACATGGAGCCTCTTGCGGAGTCGTTTGATATCCACCGGGCGATACCGAAAAAGGCGGGAAGGCTTGACCAAGCCTTTCCGGATCTTGCCAGCTTCCTCTATACTTTCGACTAATTCATCAAATAGTTTTTTCTTCATCACATATTCTCCTCAACTAAGATCCGTAGGATCTTGATTTCTTTGGCTGACAGATCTGCCTTCTCCTTCTTGCCGTAGGCGAGAAGGAGAAAGATTTCACTATCAGCTACATACCAATAGTATATCACCCTGATCCCGCCACGCTTCCCTTTGGCAGCAGATCGCCAGCGGATTTTCCGCAGTCCACCACTACTCTTGATCACATCTCCTGCGGCTGGATTGAAAATCAACTCCTGCTGAAGCTCCCGATAGGCATCATCACGAATCAGTTTGTTGATCTGCCTAGTGAACACGCTTGTTTCTTTGAATATCATTTCAAGAAGAGTATGCGCCAGTGGCGTACACGTGTCGATCTATATTCTCTTTGGCTAACGCTTGCCTTCACTTTCGGCGCGGTACGTGCCGTAAAGTGCAAGGTCTTGTTCGAATTGCAGTTATTTTCTATTGGGTTCAATTGGAGGAAGAGGGCCGAACGTCCCTTTCGCAGCGGCCTTGATACTGTATTTTCTGTACATCCAGTTATCGCGATACCAGGAGCAGGGCCTGAACTCGTCCTTGAGCTCAGACATCTTTCCCTTCATGAACGTTCGTAGCCGGGCGAGTTCCTTAGCGTACTTCGGGGCTTCCGCGACATTGGTCATACAGAGAGCGTCTTCCTTACGATCAAACAGTATCTCTTTGCCGTCACGGAGATACTTAGCATAAGTAAATCGCTTATCACGAATTGATCGCCATTCGTAGCCGTCTCGCCACTGGTAGGTGTGACCAAGACCCTGCATGAACGCCCCTTGCGGTTCTTTACCCGTCTCGCCCCGCAGGACCGGACTCAGATCCATGCCCTCAACTTCTGCTGGAATCTTATCACCAAGTCCCGCCATTCCAAGCAGGGTGGGCATGATGTCAGGGGTGTTGACACACATGTCCGACTTTCCTCCCTTGATCTTGGCGGGATAGCGGATCAGGAATGGAACGCGGGCCGCTTCATCATAGAAAGTGAGCTTATACATCCGGCCCTGAGAACCAAACATCTCGCCGTGATCGGAGGTGAAGACAACAATTGTGTTGTCGGCAATGCCCAGTTCATCAAGCTGCGTGGCAATTCGTCCAAATTGTTCGTCAAGGCTGTTAACCATGCCGTAGTAACAGCGCAGAGATTCCTGCAGGCCATGCTTGAGGAAGCTGTCCTTCCATTTCTTGTTTTTGAAGGCCAGCGAGGGATAGCGATCCATATATTCATCCGGCCTTGACTTGAAGTTCTCCGGCAGGTCGAATTCCGCATTTGCAAATCGATCGTAATTCTTTTGGGGTGCATTCTTCTTCACCCATGGGTCATGCGGCGGATTCCATGACAGGAACAAGGCAAATGGTTTATCCTGTTTAGCAGCCTTGCCCACATAATCCATGGCCAGAGTGGTGAATTCTTCCGGCCCATATTTGCCCTTCAATGGAACGTGCTTCAGCTTGCCATTCGCATCATCCGTAAAGTAATAGGAGCTATAGCTGGCGTGATTAAAGCAGTAGGCGGCCCAGAAGCCGTCGAAGCCCATTCTCTCCGGCCCCTTCGGTGATGGCCGTTTGTGTTGGTCGTTTAGGTGCCATTTACCAACGTACCCCAAGTGATATCCGGAATCACCTAGCACATGGGCAATCGTCTTGTGGTTGGGGTTCATGTTGATTTCGTTAATTATCATTCCTGTACTACTTGGGTACTTTCCGGTTATCAGGCTGGAGCGGTAGGCGGCACAGACAGGCATGATGGAGACAGCATTGGTCATATCAATCGATTGTTTCGCAAACTTGTCTAGATTGGGGGTAATAGCTTTCTTGTCCCCTGCATAGCCCAGGACGTCGGCCCGTAGTTGGTCGGCAAATATGTAGATGATGTTAGGGCTTTTCTCTGCAGTCTTGGCCATGACCGGGGTTGACAGCAGAGATGATCCTGTTGCCATTGCCCCGATCTTCATGAAATCTCTTCTATACATTTGTCTAGCTCCGTCTTCTGTGAATCGAACGCCCACCTTCACGAGCGGCGGCACGCCGTACCGTGCAAGGTGTTGTTCGCAATCTTTCGTTAACAACGTTCTGGCGAAATACCTGTTCCCGCTGGCCTGATCTTGTAACGGGACGGATAACAATTGGCGCCATTGGAACCATTATTCCGCCTCTTTTCTCCGGCGCAGGACATAAGCGTTTGTGCCGTCGCTTCCGTCCAGAGCTGAACCGCTCGGGCAGTACAGGTATGCCGGCTCGCCGTCCTTATCCAATAGGAGCTGAGGGCGCTCAAACTTAGTCTGTGCGGTATAGTGGTGTTTGATGTTCTTCGGCCTGTTGTTTTTCAGGTAAAAACGGCCCAGATGATGGTATCCAGAAAGCGGCCTCTCCTCGAAATGGATCCCATCCTTCGAAACCCATATCAGGCCGCCACCCCTTTCCAGTATGCCGTGGTTATCCGTAGTCATAAGACAGACATGGTCTCTCCAGATGAATGCATAACAGTCCTCTATGGCGCGGTCATTGGCGGTGATCGGGTCCTCCTGGATGACATACGGACCTTCGAGCTTATCGGCAATCGCCACCCCCATGCTTACGCCCTTTCTGCGGTTGCTCTGGGCCTTGAAGTAGAGATAGAACTTCCCGTTCGGATGGGGGAGAAGCGAAGGATTGTTCACGCCGCACCTGCTGCCATGGCACCAGATCTTCGTGTCGTCAGGCGGAGACAATAAAGGCTTGGTCTCGTCGGGAACCAGTTTCCACGGGCCGTCAAGATGGTCCGCTGTCATCATCCCAATCCGCTGGTTGGGACCGTGCCTCGGCCCGCCGTCATTCGAGATGAACACGAGTGCGTACTTGCCGCCCACTCTTCTGATATTCGGATTATGGTATCCGACCGCGTTCCAGCCCTTGCCGGCGCCCTTCCCCATGACGCCAACGAACTTGAACACGCCCTCCGGCCTGTCCGCGACATAGTGCGCAATCTCACTGTTCCTGCGCCACGCCTTGTCGAACGGGATCCTTCCCGGCCATCGCGCGCAGAAAAGGTGGGTTCTCCCTTCGTCGTCTCTTATCGGCGTACTACCCCAGACGTCCCAGCCCGGCTCGTTGACCGCCTCGCCAATCAGTTCCCACTGATCTGCCAACGGTTCCGGTTGTCTTGCTTCAGCTTTCATCTATTCTACCGTCACCGATATGCAGGGGGCAATCACGCTTATGAATAAGCAGGTCACAAACGCGTTGGGTGTATTCAACATGGGGCTTCTCCTTGTTTTGCGAATCGGGATAGGGAGAGTCCTCGCGGACTCTCTCCTCCCACAACACGGCCATACGGATCACGTAGCACGGCGTTTCCGTTACACGTTAATATGGAGCAAGGGTAAACCTAAGCTGACGAAATAGCGAGTAGTGAGTGAATAGGCCAGTGCAGCATCATGGCACTGCCGTTCGCCTTCACGAGTGATGGGTATATGTCACCCACAAATTTAATGAAAAATTCTTGGCCTGTCAGGATAAGCATTCCAAAGGCGCCAAGGGTGGATGCCCACGCGCCAGCCGTCGTTATGCGACGCCAAAAGAGGCCAAGCCAGAATGCGATCCCCAGCATTGGTGCGATCTTCCAGAATATCTCGATCCCCTGGATAACTCCCTCAAGAAGATACGCTGCTGTCAGGCCACCAGCTACGATTACCAACGAAGTGATCCGCCCTACATTCAGATAGTGCTTGGGGCTCTTGTTGGGTAGTAGTGGTTTGTACAAGTCCCCTGTATATAAACTGAGTTATGAAAATAACTAAAATACTAGATAAAGGCAACTGCGGAAGCGCAAGCCTGGTGGTGTGGGAGGGGGCCCTTAACGGGGCTCCCTATCCCGATTGGCTCTTATTGCTTTCACAGGCACTTGACTAGTTGTCTGAGTGTTTTCTCAACTTCCCGATTTCCGCTAGTGCATTGACACTGGATTTCATCAGCCTACCGCTTTTGTCAGGGGCGACATTCAGCAGGAAAGTCGGATCGTAGCCATGTCGTTCTGT
>JAUXFM010000022.1 GCA_030622955.1 Lentisphaerales bacterium | reverse complement strand
TCGCGTGAGCGTGCTGGCTTCGAGGTCCGTGACGTGCATAGTAGCCACTATGGCAGGATCTGTCCTATTGAGACTCCTGAAGGCCCGAATATTGGCTTGATTTCTTCTCTCGGTATTTACGCGAGGGTCAATGAGCTCGGCTTCATTGAAACTCCTTATCGTAAGGTCGTGAAGGGCCGGGTCACAAACAAGATCGAGTACCTGACAGCAGATCGCGATGAGCGGTTTGTTATTGCCCAGGCAAATGCGCCTCTTCATGAAGATGGCCGATTTGCCAAGGACTTGATCTCTGCCAGATGGCGCGGCGATTTTGTCGAGGTGCCTGGAGACAGGCTCGACTACATGGACGTCTCGCCGAAGCAGGTTGTCAGTGTTTCAGCAGGGCTGATTCCATTCCTTGAGCACGATGATGCTAACAGGGCGCTCATGGGTTCGAACATGATGCGTCAAGCGGTGCCGCTGCTTCTGCCGCAGCCGGCATATGTGGCGACGGGCCTGGAGCGGCGTGTTGCTCTTGATTCACACGTTACGGTTGTGGCTGCCGAGCCCGGTAAGGTTGCCTATTCCTCTGCTGAGAAGATCATTGTGAGTCCCGACGGCGAAATGCCGAAGAAGGGCAGCAAGGATAAGAGCCAGACGTACAGTCTTCGGAAGTTTGGTCGGTCCAACGCAGGCACATGCATGAACCAGAAACCGCTGGTACGCACAGGCCAGTCGGTCGACAAGAGCGATATTCTTGCTGACGGGCCTGCGACTAAAGGAGGCGAACTTGCACTTGGTCGGAACCTTCTTGTGTCGTTCATGCCATGGTGTGGTTACAACTTTGAAGATGCCATCGTAATGAGTGAACGTGTTGTCCGCGAAGATCTCTTTACATCGATCCATATCCAGGATTTCGAGGTAGGTGCACGTGACACAAAACTCGGTCCCGAGGAGATTACACGGGATATTCCGAATGTGTCGGAGGAAGCGCTTCGCAATCTCGGCCCGGATGGTGTTGTGCGCATTGGCGCTGAAGTCGTGCCCGGAGACATACTTGTAGGTAAGATCACGCCTAAGAGTGAGACCGAGCTGGCGCCGGAAGAGCGCCTGCTCAGAGCCATCTTCGGCGAAAAGGCCGCAGAGGTTCGTGATACGTCACTCAGGGTGCAGAGCGGTACCTATGGGATTGTCATGGACGTGAATGTTACGGCGCACCAACAGGTTGCCAGACAGGAACTCACGCCAAAAGAGCGCCGCCAGCAGTTGAAGAATATTGCAGAGGAACACAAGACAAAGAAGCAGGAACTGATAGAGGAGTTGACCGAGTCACTCAGCAACATCCTGCTCGGCGAGAAGATCCCTCTTAACGTCGTAGACATGCAGTCTGATGAGATCATCATTCCGGCGAACAGGAAGATTACAAAGACGCTTCTTCGCAAGCTTGCATTGGCCAGCGATCACATACAGATCGATAGCAGCCCGATCCAGATCAAGATTGATGAGGTCATCGAGGCTGTCAGGCCGAAGTTTGCGGGGCTTGACATGGAGCATGAGCGGGCAACCGAGCGTATTGAGAGTGGTGACGATCTTGATTCCGGTATTATCAAGCAGGTCAAGGTGTATGTTGCTTCGAAGAAGAAGCTGTCGGTGGGTGACAAGATTGCAGGCAGACATGGTAACAAGGGCGTTGTTGCTACGATTCTTCCGGAATGCGATATGCCCTATCTTCCCGACGGTACGCCGGTCGATATCGTGTTGAACCCGTTGGGCGTGCCATCACGTATGAACGTTGGGCAGTTGCTGGAAACTCATCTGGGAATGGCCTGCGAGAAGCTTGGGATCACCATTACGACACCAGTTTTCGACGGTGTGTCTGAAGCGACTATCCAGAAGATGCTCGAAGAAGCCGATTTACCCAAGGACGGTAAATCCGTGCTTTATGACGGACGTACGGGCAAGGCATTTGTACAGCGTGTTGTAGTGGGCCAAATCTACATCATTAAGTTACACCATCTTGTGAGTGAGAAGATTCACGCACGAGCGGTCGGTCCTTACTCGCTTGTTACCCAGCAGCCGCTGGGTGGAAAAGCGCAGTATGGTGGCCAACGTTTGGGAGAAATGGAAGTGTGGGCTCTTGAGGCTTATGGCGCAGCCTATGCGCTTCAGGAACTCCTGACCGTGAAAAGTGATGACGTTGCAGGTCGAACGAGGATCTATGAATCCATTGTTAAAGGTGAGAACACGCTTGAGGCCGGTGTGCCGGAATCCTTTAGTGTTCTCGTGCATGAACTGAGGGGGCTCTGCCTGGATGTACAGGCGAAGGGCGTCGACATTCTGAGCAAACTTTAAATAGCGGTACTGGTAGGGAGGCGAAACATTGAACGGCAACTCAGTAGAAGCACCTCTGGGAACATCGAATAGGTCGAGAGTGGAGTCGGTGAGGGTCACCCTGGCCGCACCTGAAGCAATCAGGTCGTGGAGCCATGGGGAGGTCAAAAATCCGGAGACCATTAACTATCGTACTTACAAACCAGAGAGAGGCGGTTTGTTTTGCGAGCGCATATTCGGACCGACTCGCGATTGGGAATGTGGTTGCGGTAAGTATAAGAGGATCAAGCACAAGGGTGTGATCTGCGACCGTTGTGGTGTCGAGGTGACTGTATCCCGCGTCAGGCGCGAACGGATGGGGCACATCGAACTTGCCGTGCCTGTGTCGCATATCTGGTTCTTCAAATGCACGCCGAGCAGGATGGGGCTGGTTCTGGATATCACCGCTAGTAATCTTGAACGTGTTCTGTACTATGAAGACTATATTGTATCTGATCCAGGCGACACGCCTCTTACCAGCAAGCAGCTGTTAAGCGAGGTGGAGTATCGTGAAGCGCGCGAGAAGTATGGTGACAGTTTCGTGGCCAAGATGGGTGCTGGTGGAATCAGGGATCTCATGGAGCAGATAGATCTCGCGGCGGTCATGGGGGAGCTTGAAGCCCAGCTTGAGACTACCCGAAGCAAGCAAACCCGCAAGAAGATATCCAAGCGCATGAAGATGATCGAAGGATTCCGGGGAAGTGAAACGCGTCCCGAATGGATGATCCTTGACGTGCTTCCTGTGATCCCGCCCGACTTAAGACCCCTGGTGCCCCTTGAGGGTGGCCGGTTTGCAACATCGGATCTCAACGATCTCTATCGCAGGGTCATAAACAGGAACAACAGGCTCAAGAATCTCCTGCAGCTGAAGACTCCGGATGTCATCATCAGGAATGAGAAGCGCATGCTTCAAGAAGCGGTTGATGCAGTGTTCGATAATGGCCGGCATGGCCGGCCCGTTACGGGTGCCGGTAACAGGCCGCTTAAGTCATTGAGCGACATGCTCAAGGGCAAAGGCGGAAGATTTCGTCAGAACCTGCTCGGAAAGCGTGTTGACTATTCCGGACGCTCGGTCATTGTGATCGGGCCGGAGCTGCAACTGCATCAGTGCGGCCTGCCCAAGAAGATGGCGCTGGTCCTGTTCGAGCCTTTCATTATCAGGCGACTCAAGAATATGGGTGTGGTTCATACCGTTCGTAGTGCTAAGAAACTCATCGAGCGCCAAACTGAGGAAGTCTGGGACATACTCGAAGAGGTAACGCAGGGCAAAACGGTCATGTTGAACCGTGCACCTACGCTGCACAGGTTGAGTATTCAGTCATTTGAGCCGGTTCTTATTGAGGGTGAGGCAATCCAGATTCATCCCCTGGTATGTACGGCGTTCAATGCTGACTTTGATGGTGACCAGATGGCGGTGCATGTGCCGTTATCTGTCGAGGCGCAGATGGAGTCACGTCTGCTCATGCTTTCAAGCAACAGTATCTTCTCGCCATCGAGCGGAAAATCAATCATGACACCAACGCAGGACATAGCGCTGGGGATCTACTACCTCACGTCAATCTCACAGGAACGCAGAAAGCGCCAGGGCGCAGTAAAGGATGAACAGGAGCGATTGCCCATCTTTACTGACGCCAACAACGTGCGCATGGCCTTTGAAGAGGGCGACTTGACGGTGCATGACATGATCCGTTACAGGAATCCGGATCTGGGGCAGGAAACGGAATTAGGCGATCCCGAATCCAAAGTGATCACGACAACGGTGGGGCGCGTGTTTTTCAATGAAGTGTTGCCGGAGAAGGTTGGCTTCATTAACAGGCTTATTGAAAAGAGCTTCCTTGAGGGGATCATCTGGCACTGCCATAAGGCAGCCGGTCATGCGGCGACCGTAGATGCACTCGATGCTCTGAAAGCGCTCGGCTTTGAGTTCGCAACGCAGTCGGGAGTGTCGATTGGCATGGACGATATGATTATTCCTGTCGCGAAGGGCAAGATCGTGGGCAAGGCCCGCAAGCAGGTTGTCGAAGTCCAGGAGCAGTATCAGCGTGGTGTCATTACAGATGGTGAGCGCTACAACAAGATCGTAGATATCTGGACTCATGCGACCGACGAAACATCCAACGCCATGTACGGCGAAATCGAAGACAATTCCGACAGCAAGGAGATCAACCCTGTCTTCATGATGGTGGATTCCAAGGCGCGTGGCAGCCGCCAGCAGATTCGGCAGCTTGCCGGTATGCGTGGCCTGATGGCCAAGCCGTCAGGTGAGATCATTGAGCGGCCGATTGTCTCCAACTTCCGTGAAGGACTGAGCGTGCTCGAGTACTTCATCAGTACGCACGGTGCACGTAAAGGATTGGCTGACACAGCTCTTAAGACGGCGGATGCAGGATACCTGACCCGTAAGCTTGTTGACGTGGCGCAGGATGTGATCATTGTTGAACAGGATTGCAATACACTCAACGGCATTGAAGTCATGGGCATTGGTGAGGGTGACGATGAACTGGTCTCACTGGCATCCAGGATCCTGGGCAGAACCGTTCTTGAAGACGTCAGAGATCCTGTGACGCAGGAAGTGATTGTCAAGGCTGGTGAAGAGATTCACGAAGAAAACCGCGCAAAGATCACGAACGCTGCAGTAGATCGTGTGAGGATCCGCAGCGTATTGACCTGTGAGTCACGATGGGGTCTCTGCGCGAAGTGCTACGGTCGCGATCTTGCCACAGGCAAGCCGGTGGAGATCGGTACAGCGACGGGTATCATTGCGGCCCAGTCTATTGGTGAACCTGGGACACAGCTCACGATGCGTACGTTCCATATTGGTGGTACTGCCAGTTCTGTATTCAAGCAGCCGCATATCAGCGCCAAGCATAATGGTGTTGTTCAGTACCAGGACATCAGGGCAGTGAAGAACCCTGACGGTTTTGATGTTGTGCTGAATAAGAGCGGCACGATCCTTATTTCCGATTCGGCGGGTCGCGAACTTGAGAAGCACACCGTGGTAATGGGCGCGGTTATCGCCGTTGAAAACGGTCAAGAGGTGAAGAAGGATGAGCAGTTCGTGCAGTGGGATCCTTACAGCGTCCCGATCATTGCTGAGCATTCGGGTGTCGTGAGTTTTCATGATTTAGTCGACAACGTGTCGGTCAAAGAAGAAATTGATGCGGGCACCGGTCTGAAGGGAATGATCGTCCTTGATAACAAGGAAGACTTGCACCCGCAGATTATCATCAAGGACTCGGCAAATGGTGAGGTGATGGGGTACTACAGTATTCCGGCTGGCGCGTATGTCATGTCCAAGAGCGGCGATGTCATCAAGCCGGGCGAAATTCTTGCCAAGACACCGCGGAAAGAAGCCAAGACAAAGGATATTACCGGTGGTTTGCCGCGTGTTGCCGAGCTGTTCGAGGCAAGGCAGCCGAAGGACGCTGCGGAAATCGCGAAGATCGAAGGTGTAGTAGATTTTGGACCGAACCAGCGCGGCAAACGCTGCGTGATCATCAGGGATCTGGTTACTGGAGAAACCGAAGAGCATCTCATCGCCATGGGTAAGCATATCGTGGTATTCAAGAATGACAACGTCAAGAAGGGGCAGCAGTTGACGGAAGGCCCGATCGTGCCGCAGGAAATCCTCGAAGTTTGTGGACCGCAGGAACTGCAGGAGTATCTGGTTAACGAGATACAGCAGGTATACAGGCTCCAGGGCGTTGAAATCAATGACAAGCATATTGAGTGTATTGTCCGCCAGATGCTGAGGAAAGTCAGGATCACCAACCCTGGTGATACCGATTTCCTCTGGGGCGAACAGATCGAGAAACAGGTTTTTCACGAGATCAACAAAAAGGTCATGGAGGAAGGCAAGCGTCCAGCCGAAGCTTCACCGGCGCTGCTGGGAATTACGAAGGCATCGCTCGAGACGGAGAGTTTCATCTCGGCGGCTTCCTTCCAGGACACCACGCGTGTTTTGACCGAAGCAGCCGCCCTCGGGCGGGTGGACTACTTGCGTGGCTTCAAGGAGAATGTGATCATGGGTTACCTGATTCCGGGTGGCACTGGTTTCTCGATGCACAGCAACATAAGGTTGGTGCCTCTCGCGGAACCGCTATCGGAGGACGAATTGGGTGGGAATGAGGAAGTAGAGAAGAAGAAGGAAGAGTTAGAACATTTATTGGCTTAGGCCTTGTGGTGGACTCGACAACCCTGCTACTATGCGCGCTCTTTTTGACGAGAGCTAGGAGTTTAGTGAATGCCGACGATAAATCAATTAGTTAGACACGGGCGTAAGAAGATAACTCAGGGCAGTAAATCGCCTTCGTTGAACAAATGTCCGCAGAGGCGTGGCGTATGTCTTGCGGTCAAGACGCAGACACCGAAGAAGCCCAACTCAGCCTTGCGTAAAGTGGCGCGAGTGCGATTGACCACTGGCCGCGAAGTGACCGCGTATGTCCCTGGTGAGGGGCATAATCTGCAGGAGCACAGCATTGTTCTTGTACGCGGCGGGCGCGTAAAGGACCTGCCGGGCGTGCGTTATCATATCGTCAGGGGCTCACTCGATGCACTGGGCGTTGAATCCAGGAAACGCGGCAGATCAAAATATGGCACGAAGAAGGCGAAACCAAGCGCCTGAGGTAGTTTTAGGTTATGGCAAGAAGACACAGAGCAGAACAGCGCACTTTGGCTCCGGATCCAAGGTACAACAGCGAGTTGGTGGCACATGTTATCAATCGCGTGATGCTGGTTGGGAAGAAATCTACGGCTGAGAAGATTGTCTACGGTGCCCTTGAGCATATTGCTGAGAAGATGAAAGAAGACCCGATGGAGGTCCTCGTCCGCGCCATAGATAATGTGAAGCCGCGGGTAGAGGTCAGATCGCGTCGGGTTGGTGGTGCGACCTACCAGGTTCCGGTCGAGGTCAGCTCTGGGCGTCAGCTCTCGCTCGCCTTGAAGTGGATTGTGGCAAATTCAAGTACCAGACGTGGCCAGGGCATGGGCAAGGCGATGGCAGTTGAATTGATGGAAGCGTCCCAGAACCAGGGCAACTCGATTAAGAAGCGTGATGAAACGCATAAGATGGCCCAGGCCAACAAGGCTTTTGCGCATTACAAGTGGTAAGTAGACGGGGTAGATAGAATAGACAATGGTTGTTACCTTGCAACAGAAGAAGAACAAAGTGAAGTTCGAAGGCGCGCGGGGACGCGAGGCTGACGGGCGCCGCAGCAGTCTGTCCAATATCCGCGATATAGGCATTATCGCGCACATAGATGCAGGCAAGACAACGGTTACCGAACGCATACTTTACTATGCAGGCAAGGTCCACAAGATGGGCGAGGTCCATGAAGGCACGGCCGTAATGGACTGGATGATCCAGGAGAAGGAGCGTGGCATTACGATTACCAGCGCTGCCACGACCTGCTTCTGGAAGGACCACCAGGTTAATATTATCGACACGCCTGGCCATGTTGATTTCACCATGGAAGTTGAACGTTCACTTCGCGTTCTTGACGGTTGTGTCGGAGTCTTCTGTGGCGTTGGGGGCGTTCAGCCGCAGTCTGAGACCGTATGGCACCAGGCCGAGAGATACAGTGTTCCGCGGCTCGCCTTCGTCAATAAGATGGACAGGACAGGCGCAGAGTTCGACCGGGTTGTATCGGAAATTAGGGGGCGCCTGCGCACGACTGCCGTGCCGATCCAGATTCCATGGGGTGCCGAAGAGAATTTCCAGGGCGTTATCGATCTACTTGAAATGAAGGCGTTCACATACGATGAGAACAGCCTAGGCAAGGAATTTCATATCGAGAGCATACCGCAGGAACTGGCGGTCGCTGCAGAGCGAGCACGCGCAGAACTTGTTGAGCAGGTTGCCGAGAAGGATGAAGTGATTGCTGATGCGTACTTGGCCAACCCGGATGTTTCGGCCGAGCTACTGAAGGGTGGGTTGCGACGTGCGGTCACTGCAAACCTGATTGTACCGGTTCTTTGCGGATCTGCCCTGAAGAACAAGGGAATCCAGCAGTTACTTGACGCAATTATTGCCTACCTGCCGTCACCGCTGGATATCAATGGGGTTGACGGTCTCCATGCGAAAACCGAGGAGAAGATTTCAAGAGAAGCGAGCGACTTCGAGCCACTCACCGGCCTCGTCTTCAAGGTGATGAATGATCCCTATGCCGGTCGCCTCGCATTCGTGAGAGTCTATGCCGGTCAGCTTAAATCCGGGCAGAACGTTTACAATCCAAGAACAGGAAAGCGCTTCAGGATAACACGGTTGATACAGTTGCATGCAGACGATCGCTTGGACGTTCCAGTGCTTTATGCTGGTGAAATCGGCGCGATAGCTGGCCTTAGAGATGCCACGACTGGCGATACGCTCTGTGCCGAGAATGCGCCGATTGTACTTGAGAGCATCAGATCGCCGGAGCCGGTTATGTTCATGGCAATTGAACCCAAAACGAGAGCCGATAAGGACAAGCTGATGCAGGCACTTGATTCGCTGGCATCGGAAGACCCAACCTGCATTATCCGGATGGATGACGAAACCGGACAGACGATAGTCAGTGGCATGGGTGAACTCCATCTCGAGGTGCTGACTGACAGGATCCTTCGGGAGTTCAAGGTGGCTGCGAGTGCCGGCAAGCCAATGGTTTCTTATCGTGAGACGATCGCGCAGAAGGGGCGGGGCGAGCATGAATTTGACAGGGAGATCGGAGGCAAGGGCCAGTTTGCGAATGTCGTCATCGAGCTGCTTCCTGCGGAACGTGCGGCTGGCAATTCCATTGAGTTCAATGTCTCTGCCGTAAAGATCCCAACGGAATTCAGGGAATTTGTGGAAGATGGAATTAACGATGGCCTTGTTACGGGTGTTCTTGGCAGCTACCCGGTGTCAGACGTGATTGTGCGCATAGTTGATGGTACCTTCAATGCTGCCAATTCAACGGATATTGCATTCAGGAGCGCTGCGGTAATGGCATTCAGGGAAGCAATGAAAGCATGCTGCCCTGTTCTTCTCGAGCCGATTATGCAGGTAGATATATCAGTCCCTGCAGACTACGTTGGTGAGGTGCTTAACGATCTTAGTGGAAGACGTGGACGTATTAACGAAATAGAAGTGAAGGGGGAGCTGCAGGTAGTACAAGCGCTTGTTCCCCTGGCAGAGCTTTTTGGCTATTCGACGGCGGTTCGATCGCTCACGAAGGGAAGGGCAACATACACAATGGAGCCCAACCTGTTTGAGGTCGTGCCGAAGTCGATTCAAGAACGGGTGATAGGATAGATAAATGAGCGGCATGCAGGACCAGAAAATAAAGATCAAGTTGAAGGCATACGATCATACTGTGCTAGACCAGGCAGTGACCGACATCGTGGAAACCGCAAAGCGTACGGGTGCCAATGTGGTTGGGCCTATGCCTTTGCCGACTCGGATAGAGCGGTACTCTGTTAACAGGGGCCCTCACGTCGATAAGAAATCGATGGAGCAGTTCGAGATGCGGACCCACAAGCGGCTCGTTCATATTGTCGAGCCGACAGCTAAGACCGTGGATGAGCTCAAGAAGCTTAATCTGCCGGCCGGTGTCGATATAACGATCAAGATTTGAGGGCGGATAGATGGAAGGCTTGATAGGCAGAAAGATTGGGATGACCAGCGTCTTCGTTGAAGATGGCGGTCAGGTCCCTGTTACCGTCATTGAAGCTGGCCCTTGTGTTGTCGTTCAGCGTAAGACTGTTGGCAACGATGGCTATAGTGCGGTCCAGCTGGGCTTTGGCAGCAAGAAGGAAAAGAATACGTCCAAGGCGCAACTTACCCGGTTCAAGGCTGTTGGTAGTGCTCCCAGGCGATGGGCAAGAGAGTTTCTTGTGGATGAGAAGGATGAGATCAAGGCCGGGGATACTATCACTGCAGCGATTTTCGAGGATGCAACGTTTGTAGACGTCACAGCGATGACCAAGGGACGTGGATTTCAGGGCGCGGTCAAAAGGCACGGCATGCATGGTGGCAGGATGTCGCACGGCAGGAGTGACAACAAGCGCAGGACTGGGGCAATCGGTTGCGCATCATATCCGGCGCGTGTTTACAAGGGCAAAAAGATGCCAGGCCATATGGGCAATGTCCAGGTGACGCAGCAGAACCTTAAGGTTGTGGCCGTCAAGGGCGATGACAATGTCTTGCTTGTGCGTGGGGCAGTCCCTGGTCCGGCTGGACACATGGTAATAGTGAAGAAGGCTTTGAAGAAGGGCAGGAAGCAGTGAGTAAGGTTTCAGTATATAACAGCGCAGGAAAGTCTGCAGGCGAGATAGATGTTTCTGATGATCTACTTCTGTTGGGAACTGACAATGGTGTTGTCCATGATGTCGTGGTGGCACAAGCCGCGGCAAAGCGTGCTGGAACTGCGTCTACCCGAAGCAAGGGCGAGGTGGCCGGCAGCAATCGGAAGCCTTGGCGCCAGAAGGGCACTGGCCGGGCACGTGCTGGCTACAGGCAGTCACCCATATGGCGTGGCGGTGGTGTCGCCTTTGGCCCGAAGCCTCGCGATTACTCGAAGAAAGTAAACAAGAAGGTCAAGGTCATGGCTTTCCGTTGCGCTCTCAGCGAGAGAATCGCTGATGGTGGCCTACGGATCCTTGAAGAGCTTGAGATTGCCGAACCGAAGACGAAGCTCTTTGTTCAGTTGCTGGAGAGACAGGGCATTGATGGTGCTGTTCTGATCATCCAAGAGAAGGTAACGAAGAACATCAGGCTGGCAGTACGTAATATTCCTATGGCAGAAGTTGTCGAAGCCAGCAAGGTGAACACCGTTCATATGGTGCGCTACCCGTCGATCCTCGTAGACAAGGACGGCATGGATCGTCTGAAGTCACGGTTGGGCGGCGAGGTTAAGGGAGCGAAATGAGCGATCCGCACACAATTCTCCGAAAGATGCAGATGACCGAGAAGGGTTCGGCCCTGGTGGCGCAGAATAAGTACCTGTTCGAGGTCAGGCCCAGCGCCAACAAGATCCAGATTAAGGCAGCAATAGAAAAGCTTTTCAAGGTTAAGGTCACGGCTGTCAACACGATGAACTGCCGTGGGAAACGTAAGAGAGAGCGGACGGTGAAGTATGGCAAGCGGTCCGACTGGAAGCGCGCTGTTGTGACGCTCTGTGAAGGCGACAAGATTGATTTGACGTAAGGATTTGAAAGATGGGACTTAAGAAATACAAACCAACGACACCGACACGGCGCTTCACTACGTTGTCGGATTTTGAAGAGACAACGAGGAAGAACAAGCCGGAGCGCTCGCTTACCGAGAAGTCAAAATACTCGGCTGGACGCAATTCAGCCGGTCGGATAACGACGCGTCATCGCGGTGGCCGACATAAGCGAAAGTATCGTCGCATTGACTTCAAGCGCGACAAGCAGGGGATACCGGGCAAGGTTGCAGCAATTGAGTATGATCCAAACCGTACTTCATATATTGCGTTACTTCACTATGTTGATGGCGAGAAGAGGTACATTCTTGCACCTGCAGGACTGAAGCAGGGGATGTCTGTCATGTCGAGCCAGGATGCTGATCCGGCTGTGGGTAATACGCTGCCGCTGGCACGGATTCCTCTGGGCATGGCCATTCATAATATCGAGTTGACGGCTGGTCGGGGCGGGCAGATCGCTCGGAGTGCAGGTGGCAGCGCGCAGCTGATGTCGCGTGAAGGCGCGCTTGCGCACGTACGCCTTCCTTCCGGTGAGATCCGCATGATTCCGACGGCCTGCGTAGCCACGATAGGCCAGATCGGCAATGTCGAGCATACGAAGATATCTTCCGGTAAAGCCGGTCGCAAACGGTGGAAGGGCATAAGGCCAACAGTTCGCGGTGTGGCGATGAACCCTGTTGACCATCCCATGGGCGGTGGTGAAGGCCGGACGAGTGGCGGAGGCCATCCTGTTTCACCATGGGGCAAACTGGCGAAGGGCGGCAAGACGCGTTCCAAACGGAAACCATCTAACAAGGCGATCGTCAAAGGGCGAAAAAGGAAGTAGGTTATGGCTAGATCACTAAAGAAGGGCCCCTACGTCGATCCGAAGCTGATGCTGAAGGTCGAACGGATGACCCGCACGGGCGAGAAGCGGACAATTAGGACGTGGTCACGACGTTCGATGGTGGTGCCGGAATTTGTCGGGCATACATTCGCGGTCCACAATGGCAAGCAGCATATCCCCGTATTCATTACCGAGAACATGGTGGGACACCGGCTGGGAGAGTTCTCTCCAACGCGGACATTCCGCAGGCATGGCGTCCATACGGACAAGAAATCAACTCTGAAGTAAAGAGAAGTAGTGTAATGGAAATCAAAGCTGCAACAAGATACGCGCGCATATCGCCCACAAAGGTGCGGGACCTGGCAACGGCCATTGCCGGCCTTTCTGTAGCTGAAGCACTGAAGATTGCGGAGTTCAGCTCTCGGAAGGGTGCGGCAATTATTAGAAAAACTCTGCGTTCTGCTATTGCCAATGCTGAAAACAACGCTAAAGTATCTGCCGACAATTTGAGAGTCAAAGAGGCCGTTGTTGATGCCGGGCCCACGATGACGCGATACAGGTTTTGTGCGCGTGGCAGGGTGCACCCGATTCAGAAAAAAACTTCGCATATTAACATAACGCTTACAGACGAAGCAGGTGGAAAGTAATCGGCCGAATAGAAGGCCAAGGAGCTGAGTTTTGGGACAGAAGGTAAATCCTATAGGATTCAGGCTGGCGCTCACGAAGCGATGGCAGTCACGGTGGTTTGGCACCAAGAAGGTCTTTGGTGACCTCCTCATAGAGGACTTGAAGATTCGAGAGCTCGTGAAGAAGCGCATGGAGCATGCCTCGATTTCAGAAGTGCTGATTGAGCGGTATGCCAATCGTGTCAGGGTGACCATTTGCACTGCCAGGCCGGGCATTGTCATCGGGCGTAAGGGGCAGGATATAGAGCGTGTTCGAGGCGAGATATCCAGCTTTACGAAGAAGGATGTGTATCTGGAAATTCAGGAAATCCGGAACCCGGACACAAATGCCCAGCTTGTTGCTGAAGGAATCGCCGTTCAGGTACAGCGCAGAGTGTCTGTACGCAGGGCTATGAAACGCGCGATCAAGCTGGCAATGGATATGGGTGTCGATGGAATCAAGATCCGTGCCGCTGGTCGTTTGGGCGGCTCTGAGCTGTCGCGCTCCGAGGGCTACAAAGAAGGTCGTATCCCATTACATACGCTCAGGGCGAATGTAGAATATGGATTTGCCGAGGCTGCAACGACGGCCGGTTGTATTGGTGTGAAAGTATGGATATGCAAGGAGAGGGAGAGCGCTGGCAATGGCACTAATGCCCAAAAGAACTAAGCACCGCAAAGTGCAGCGTGGGAGCCGGGGCGGAAATGCCCAGAGTGGTGCCAATCTCGAATTTGGCGAATATGGGCTCAAATGTGTTGGTCGCGGTTGGCTCAAAGCGATCCAGATAGAGGCTTGCCGTGTTGCTGTCACTCGGCATATGAAGCGCAAAGGAAAACTCTGGGTCAGAGTCTTTCCTGATAAGCCTGTTTCAAAGAAACCGATAGAAAGCAGGCAGGGCAAAGGGAAGGGCGATCCCGAGTTTTGGGTCGCAGTGCTGAAGCCGGGTGTGATGCTCTTTGAGTTGGACGGCGTGTCTGAACAGATAGCGCGTGAATCGTTCAGACTTGCGGCGTCCAAGCTGCCCGTCAGGACCATATTTGTGAGCCGACACGGGCAATAGGGAATCTTATGAAGGTACAGAAACTTAGAGAACTGTCGGACGATGAGCTCAAGGGCAAGTGCGAGGAATGCCGCAAAGAGCTGTTCGACTTGAGGATGCAGGCAGCCACTGGCGAGCTTGATCGTCCGCTCCGTTTGAAAGCGGCACGGCGTGATCTTGCCAAGGGTCTCACGGTGATGTCTGAGCGAAGGACTGCAAAGGCTGGGGAATAAGAAAATGTCAGAAGATATTGTTCAGGGCAAAGCTAGCAAGGGTGCAAAAGAAGAGCGCCACAAGCGCAAATCGCGTGAAGGTGTGGTCGAGAAGAATGCGATGGACAAGACCGTGATTGTGCGGGTTGAGCGCAAGACGCAGCACCCGCTTTATGGGAAGACCATACGCAAATCGAAGAAATTCTATGCGCATGATGAGAAGAATGAGGCGAGTAAAGGCGACAGAGTGAGGATTGTCGAGTCACGGCCGATCAGCAAGCTGAAACGTTGGCGTGTTGCCGAAGTGTTGGAAAAGGGGCAACAGTAGTGATAGCAGAAGAGACAGATTTAGTTGTTGCCGATAATACCGGCGCAAAGAAGGTGCGTTGCTTTCGCGTGCTGGGACAACGAAAGCGTTATGCATATGTTGGCGACATTATTAAGGCATCCGTGAAGGAAGCTCAGCCGGGCGGTGTGGTCAAGAAGGGGCAGGTTGTAGACGCGTTGATCGTCCGCACGAAGTACCCGATCAAGCGCTCCGATGGGTCCTGCCTGCGTTTTGACAACAATGCAGTGGTCCTGCTTGATGCCACAAAGAACCCGATCGGAAGTCGCATATTCGGGCCGGTAGCCCGCGAGCTGCGAGACAAGAATTACACTAAGGTGATATCACTTGCGCCGGAAGTACTTTAGGCACGGGGATTAAGAATGAACATCAGGAAGAATGACATGGTAGTGGTGCAGTCCGGGGCAGACAGCTCGACGACGAAGACGGCCAAAGTGCTCCAGGTGATACCTCAGACAGGTCGTGCCATTGTTGAGGGCATGCGCGTCAGGAAGAAGCACATGCGGAAGAGCCAGGATAATCCGCAGGGAGCGATTGTGGACAGGGAGACACCGATCGACCTCTCCAACCTGATGCTCTATTGTCCGACATGCAAGAAGGGCGTGAGAATAAAGAGTGAAAGAAGTGACGGCAAACGCACGAGGAAATGCCGGCGCTGTGAACACAGTTTTGATGGGTGATAGTGGGGTTCTGAGATGAGCGAACTAAAGAAGAAATATACTGAAGAAGTTGTTCCGGCTCTGGCCAAGGCACTTGGGGTTAAGAACCCCATGCAGGTGCCGAGGATGCAGAAGATCGTTGTGAACATGGGCGTGAATGCGGAAGTGGACAAAGATACGTACAAGAGCATTGCCGAAAGCTTGGTGGCGATAACCGGCCAGCGTCATGCGCCTTGCAAAGCTAAGAGGAGCGTGTCCAACTTCAAGCTTCGTGAGGGAATGACCATTGGGGCGAAGGTAACACTCCGCGGCGACAGGATGTATGATTTTCTTGAGAGGCTTGTGAATGCTACATTGCCGCGAATCAGGGACTTCCGGGGCGTTTCCCAAAAGAGCTTTGACGGACGGGGGAATTTCTCTCTGGGCATTTCGGAGCAGACGATCTTTCCGGAAATCGATCCGGACAAGGTCAAGCATTTGCAGGGGATGGATATTGTTATTGTGACCTCGGCTAAAACCGATGCTGATGCACTTCAGTTGCTGAAGCTCATTGGTATGCCGTTCTCGAGTAATTGAACTAAGGAGATGATGGTTGGCTAAGAAATCACAGATCGCGAAGGCGAAGAGGGAGCCGAAGTTCCGGGTGCGCAAGTACAATAGGTGCCAGCGGTGCGGCCGGGCCAGGGCCTTTATGCGGAAGTTCAAGATCTGCAGGATTTGTTTCAGGGAGCTTGCCTCATCGGGACAGATACCTGGTGTAACAAAGGCGAGCTGGTAGAGGTGCTTTGAGATGAGTATGTCCGATCCGATAGCTGACATGTTGACGCGTATCAGGAACGCCCATACCGCGGGTATGGATGTGATTGATGATGTTCGTTATTCAAAAATGAAAGTTGAGATAGCCAGAATCCTGAAGAAGGAAGGC
The DNA here is from genome assembly GCA_030622955.1 of Lentisphaerales bacterium. Classification (GTDB taxonomy): domain Bacteria; phylum Verrucomicrobiota; class Kiritimatiellia; order JAUXFM01; family JAUXFM01; genus JAUXFM01. The sequence goes on along the minus strand of JAUXFM010000022.1, from coordinate 10,209 downwards.
TACATAACCGATTACGTGGTGGAAGGTGGTACAAAGAAGACCATTCGCGTATATCTGAAATATGCTGTGGACCGTGAGCCGGTCATAAAGGGGCTTAAGCGAATCAGCAGACCCGGCATACGCCGCTACGTGGCCAAGGACGAGGTGCCGAAGGTGCTTGGCGGGTTGGGGATAGCCATTGTGAGTACATCGCAGGGCGTTATGACGGCGAGCGAGGCGAAACATACGGGAATTGGCGGCGAAGTGCTGTGCCATATCTGGTAGTACTCTTGTTGCAGGATTTGAGGTGAGTAGCAATGTCGAGAATTGGTGAGAGAACAATTGATGTGCCGGATGCCGTGACGGTTACCGTCAATGGCAGTTCTGTTGCAGTGAAGGGCCCTAAAGGTGAGTTGTCTGTCGATTTGCCTGCGGGTATCAGCGCCACTGCTCAGGACAAGGTCATTGAGATCGCCAGGGCTGATGATCTCGACCGTACGCGAAGTTTTCATGGCTTGGGCCGCAGTCTTGTTGCAAACATGGTTGAAGGTGTTTCCAAGGGCTTCAGCAAGGAGCTTGAGATTCAGGGAGTGGGATACAAGGCGGCCGTAGAAGGCAGGAAGCTGACGATGTCGGTGGGCCTGTCGCATCAGGTGGAGTTTGAGCCGCCAGAGGGCGTGGTGATCGAGGTTAACAAGAACACCCAGATAAGGGTGAGCGGGCCTGACAAGCAAAAAGTAGGGGATGCCGCTGCAAGAATTCGCGCTTTCAAACCTGCTGAGCCGTACAAGGGCAAAGGCCTTCGCTACAAGAATGAATATGTCAGAAGGAAGGTCGGGAAAACGGTAGCTTAAGATGAAAGTCAAGAACAGGAAAGATTATCGTACGAGACGCCATTACAGGCGTCGCAAGAAGATCGCTGGAACGCAGGAGCGGCCAAGGCTCTGTGCTTCTGTCTCTAACAAGCACATTTATGTCGAGTTGATCGACGACGATGCCGAGGTAACGCTTGCATCCTCGTCTACTGCCAGTGCCAAGAGCAAGAAGAACGTAGAATCGGCACATCTGCTTGGCAAGACGGTCGGAGAGAGTGCAGTGAAGATGGGCGTAAAATCAGTTGTCTTTGATACTGGCGGGCATAAATATCATGGTCGGATAAAGGCCGTTTCCGAAGGGGCCAGAGAAGCAGGCCTGAAATTCTAAGGGAGTTGTTGTGGTGCGAAAACCTAATCGATCTATTGCAAGAAATACTGTAAAGGAAACCCCCGAGTTCGAGGAGCGAGTAGTCTTTGTTAATCGCTGTTCGAAGGTCGTCAAGGGCGGACGTCGTTTTAGCTTCAGTGCAGTGGTGGTTGTCGGGAACCGAAAGGGACTGGTCGGCAACGGATTTGGCAAGGCGAATGAAGTTGCGGAGGCGATACGCAAAGGCAATGAAATTGCGCGAAAATCTGTCCAGCCTGTCACCATGCAGGGAAGGACAATTCCGCATGAAGTAATCGGTGTTTTCGGTGGGGCCAGGGTTCTTCTGAAGCCTGCAGCTCCTGGTACGGGTGTTATTGCCGGTGGCGGCATGAGAGCGGTGCTCGAAATGGCCGGCATCCATGACGTACTCGGCAAATCGCTGGGAAGCGCCAATAAGTTGAACGTTGTGAAGGCCACCTTCGCCGCAATTGACCAGCTCAGGTCGCGCGACGAGGTCATGGCAATTCGCGATTTGCAGAAGTAAGAACAGGATCTGGATAATGAATCTTCACAGTTTGAAACCGAATGAAGGCTCGCGCTCACGCAGGTTGCGCAAAGGGCGTGGCAGGGCATCAGGCAAGGGAAAGACCTGCGGCAGGGGCCACAAGGGGCAGATGTCACGTAAGGGCCATAAGCACAAGGCTGGATTCGAGGGTGGCCAGATGACCCTGATCAGGCGACTTCCGAAGCGTGGCTTCAACAGTCGGCAGATCCTCCGCTATATTCCGGTCAATGTTGCTTCACTTGTGAAATTCGAGGCAGGCACCGAGATCACCCCCGAATTGCTTAAGGCGCAGGGCCTTGCTTCAGGAAGGTCGCGGGGTGTCAGGATTCTTGGAAACGGGGAAATAGATAGAGCTTTGACCGTCAAAGCTCATGCTTTCAGTGCGACTGCCAAGGCGAAGATCGAAGCTGCAGGTGGCAGCTGCGAGGTCATATGATGCCATGCTTTCGGCCTTTGCAAACTCGCTAAAGATCCCTGAGCTGAGGGTGCGCATATTCTTCACGCTCGGCCTTATCTTCATTTGTCGAATCGTTTCCAATGTACCGACACCAGGTGTCGATTCTGCGGCGATCACTTCTATAGCCAATCAGATTCAGAGCAAATCTGGAGGTGGCTTCCTCATGCTGCTGGATGTGTTCAGTGGAGGCGCATTGGCAAAGTGTCGCGTGGGTGCTCTGAGCATCTGGCCTTACATCAGCGCCAGCATCATTCTGCAGCTCATGACTGCGGTTGTGCCCGCACTTGAAAGACTTGCCAGGGAAGGGGATGCCGGACGTCAGAAGCTTACGCAGTATACGCGTTACCTGACACTCGTTCTCTGTGTTGTCCAGGGCTTTGCAGCGGCGATGGTCGTCGAGAATCTGCCTAAGGCGGCTAACGGAGTGGCAGTTGTGGCCGATCCCGGCTGGAAATTCAGGATTTTGACGATCATAGTGATGACATGCGGCACCATGTTGCTCATGTGGCTGGGGGAACAGGTCTCTTCGTACGGGATTGGCAACGGTATTTCAATTGTCATTACTGTAAACATTGTAAGTCGTCTGCCGCAGGCTATACGTACTGGTATTGAAATGTTCACGACCCAGGACAACTTCTCTTATTTTCATGTTATTGTTCTGTTGGCGATGTTTTTTGCGGTTATTGCCGCTACTGTTGCGCTGACTCAAGCGCAGCGCCGGATTCCGATCCATACAACGAAACGGGTGGTGGGGCGTAAGGTCTATGGCGGTCAGAACACCTACATGCCGTTGCGTGTGAACTACTCCGGGGTCATGCCCATCATCTTTGCTCAGGCACTTTTGACCCTCCCTATCGTGGGCCTTCAGCGGATCAAGCGATGGGACTGGTGCCAGAGCCTTGCGGCGGCCATGAGTCCCGACACCTGGCTCTATATGACGGTCTATGCGGCCATGATTCTTTTCTTTTCCTATTTCTGGGTGGCGACGCAGTTCAATCCATTGCAGATAGCAGATGACCTGAAAAAGTATGGCAGCTATGTTCCTGGCATAAGACCGGGACGCCCGACAGCGGAATTCCTGGACAAGACAATGACCCGTGTGACGCTTATCGGGGCCATATTCCTGACAGTCATCGCCGTCATGCCGACGGTGTTGATGAGACAGTTCAAGATACACCCCTTGGTGGCCTCATTCTTCGGAGGCACCAGCCTGCTCATTATTGTCGGTGTTGCACTTGATACCATGCGCCAAGTTGAATCACACCTGCTGCAGCGTCACTACGATGGGTTTCTTAAGAAGGGGCGACTGGGTAGCCGCCGCAGGTAGTGCACTGCGCATGAACTAATCGAAAGGTCATCTAATGAAGACAGTGATATTTCTTGGTGCGCCGGGCTCGGGGAAAGGTACCATAGCAGGCTCCGTCAAGGATGCTGCGGGAATGGTCCATATTTCTACGGGTGACCTGCTCCGTAATGCGGTGAAGAATGGCACGGCAGTTGGCGTTAAGGCGGATGAGTTTATGAAGCGAGGTGAACTCGTACCCGATGCGGTGATCCTGGGCGTCCTCGAAGACCGTCTTGACGATGCCGCTGCCGCTGATTCTTTCATAATGGACGGATTTCCGAGAACCTTGGAGCAGGCCAGGATGCTGGATGAGAGCCTTGGCAAGCGCGATAGTGGGGTTGATCTTGTTGTGTTTCTTGATGCTGTTCGTGAAGTGCTCATCAATCGCCTGACAGGCCGAAGAACATGTCGCAAGTGTGGTGCAGGCTTCCATCTTGTCAACATTCCGCCCAAGCAGGAGGGGGTCTGTGATAAGTGTGGTGGTGAGCTTTACCAGAGGCCGGATGATTGCGAGGAGACGATTGCCAATCGGTTAGATGTCTACAGCCAGCAGACAGAAAGCCTTATCGCTCATTACGAGGATAAGAGCATTCTGGTGCGAATTGATTCTGATCGCGGGGTGAAGATCGTTACGGATGACGTGTTGGCGGTCCTGAAGAGCAAGAATATCCTATGATTCCGATTAAGAGTGCGGACGACCTGGCCAGGATGCGTGCGAGTTGTGCGATAACAGCTCAGGTACGCGATTCGCTGGCGGCGACCGTGGCTCCCGGTTCGACGACGAAAGAACTCGACGAGTATGCGGCTGAACTCATTGCCGGGTTCGGCGCAGAGAGTGCCTTTCTTGGTTACAGAGGTTTTGCTGGGCATGTCTGTATTTCGGTGGACAACGAAGTGGTTCATGGTGTGCCGGGGAAACGGAGAATCGAGCTGGGCAACATTGTGAGCATTGACGTTGGGGTGCGCTACGATGGATTTATTGGGGATACCGCGGTGACAGTGATGATCGGCGTGACCGATCCTGCTGTAATACAACTTGTGAAGACTACAGAACAGGCGTTAATGAATGGCATAGCGAAGGCCAGGTCCGGTGGGCATTTGTCGGATATATCGCACGCCGTGGAGAGGACAGCCGTGGGAGAGGGTTTTTCAGTGGTGAGGGAGTTCGTGGGACATGGGATCGGGCGTGATATGCACGAGGACCCACAGATCCCCAATTTCGGAAAACCGGGCAGGGGCCCCGTTCTTGAGGATGGTATGACGCTCGCGATTGAGCCTATGATCAACATGGGAGGGGCGGCGGTCGAAACACTGGCTGATGACTGGACGGTCTCTACGCGCGACAGGTTCCCGTCGGCGCATTTTGAGCATACTATTGCGATATCGGGGGATCGGGCCGAGATACTGACGGTCAGCCAAAAGAAAACTTAAAAAAAACGTAGTTTTTGTATGGACGTGGCCTGCAGAAATTATTAGTGTGTTCCGCTCTTACAAAGTGGGGTTAAAAGTGAAAGTTCGCAGCTCAGTTAAAAGAATTTGTGAAAGATGCAAGGTGGTGCGCCGTAAGGGCGTCGTACGAGTTACTTGTGCGAATAAACGCCATAAGCAACGACAAGGTTAGGTATTACTGATTAATGATCACTGATTACGAATTACTGATCACTGAGACAGGGGTATAGACAGATGCCAAGATTGTTAGGAGTAGAGATTCCCGGTAACAAGCGTATCGAGTATGCGCTTCGTTATATTCATGGTATTGGGCCGACATTCGCGAGTGCTGTGGTCAAAGAGGCCAAGCTGGATCCAGCGACGAAAGCCAATGATCTCACCGATGAAGAATTGAAGAGAGTGGTCGACATCATGCAGGGCAAGTACCTGCTTGAGGGAGATCTTCGCAGACAGGTATCTCAGAATATCAGGCGTCTGATAAGTATCGGAAGCTATCGCGGCATCAGGCACAAGCGTGGACTTCCTTGTCGTGGGCAGCGTACCAGTACGAACGCCAGGACACGCAAGGGACCTAGGCGCACCGTGGGTGCCATGCGCGACAAGTCAGTTCGTGCCGCTGCGCGTACTAGTGCCAAATCGTCGAAGTAGATAGAACTAAGGTAGTATTAACTATGGCAGAAGAAGAAAAAGTTGAAGGACAGCAGCCAGTGAAGCCGGACGAGCAGAAGAAAGATGTGCCCGCGGGCGCTGGTAAGGCACCTGCAGAAGCAAGTAAACCAGCTGCGACGGAGAAGAAAGATGCGCCGTCAGGCGATGGCAAGGCACCTGCAGAAGGAAGCGAGCCAGCTGCTGCAGAGAAGAAGGATAGTGAACCAGCATCTGCTGCAGAGATCATGGCTGATGTTACCCCGGCGGCTCCGGTTGCCGCAAAGCCACAGGGCAAGAAACGCGGCCTTGGGCGCGTGGGACCACTGGGTGTAGCCCACGTCAAATCTACCTTCAACAACACTATTGTTTCGATTGCCGACCTGCAGGGCAACGTTGTCACCTGGAGTAGTGCAGGTAGGGCAGGCTTTAAGGGCTCAAGGAAGAGTACTGCTTATGCAGCATCGCTTGTGGGTCAGGATGTGGCCAGGCAGGCAGGTAGCAAGGGGATTCGAGAGGTGGAAGTCAGGGTGCAGGGCCCGGGTGCCGGACGTGAGCCGGCTGTGCGTGCCTTGCAATCTTCGGGACTTGATATAACAGTGATAAAGGACGTTACGCCTATTCCGCACAATGGGTGCAGGCCACGTAAGAGGCGTCGCGTATAGTTTCGCGTTTTTGGCGCAAATTGGAGGAAGATATGGGTAGAGATACTGGGCCAGCTTGCAGACAGTGCCGTCGTGAGGGCATGAAACTGTTCCTCAAGGGGAACAGGTGTCATATGGCCAAGTGCGCAATCGAAACGGGTCGGCCTGTACCAGGGCAGCATGGCAATCGGCGTTCGCGTCTGTCGGATTATGGCGTGCAGCTCAGGGAGAAGCAGCGTCTCAGACGGACTTATGGCCTTAGGGAAGGGCAGTTTCGGTTGTTCTTCCATCGTGCAGTCAAGCGCAGGGGCGTTACAGGTGAGATTCTTCTGCAGATGCTTGAGATGCGGCTTGATAACCTCGTCTACAGACTGGGCTTTGCACCTTCACGCAGGGCGGCGCGGCAGGCTGTTCTTCACAACCATATTCGAGTTGATGGCAAGAAGGCGAATGTGCCCTCAATGCTTCTTAAGGCAGGCGCAAAGATAACGGTTGTTGATAAGCCGGGGTGCCGTGAACTTGCGAAGCAGTCTCTTGAGGCGATAGGAACTCGAGATGTTCCAGGACCTTCATGGCTGGCGATAGATGGTGACAATTTTTCGGGCGAGATACTGCATGTGCCGTCGAGAGAAGAGATCGCGCCTGTTGTCAACGAGCAGCTGATTGTTGAGCTGTACTCAAAGTAATCTTCATCGGGTGAGAATTAGTACTTAAGTTCTGGGGAAAGGAATACGACCATGCCGATTAGACTGAGTCGGTTTGAAATGCCCAAAAGGGTATCGAAAGATGAATCACAGGGCGACGCCAACCATAGCAGGTTTGTTGCGGAACCTTTTGAGGTAGGCTATGGCCGAACGATCGGCAACTCGCTTCGGCGTGTTCTCCTCTCTTCGCTTGAGGGTGCTGCGGTTACCTCGGTAAAGATCGAGAATGCGATGCACGAATTCTGCGCGCTGCCAGGCGTTGTAGAGGATGTGACAGACATTATAATGAACGTCAAGAGCCTGATTCTCAAGGTCTACAGCCGTGAGACAAAGGTAGTTCACATAAAGGCCAAGGGCCCTGGCAAGGTCTGTGCCGGTGATATCGAGACTGATGCTTCGGTTGAGGTGCTTAACCCGGACCTGCACATCGCTACACTTGCCGAGGATGGTGTGCTTGAAATGGAGCTTGAGGTGAAGACGGGCCGTGGATTCATGCCCGCAGAGCTGAACAAGCCGGATGAGGAAGAAATAGGGCGCATACCGGTCGATGCCATATTCTCTCCGGTCAGACGCGTGAACTTCTCTACTGAGAACGCCCGTGTAGGTAAGAGAACGAATTATGACAGGCTTATTGTCGATGTCTGGACGGATGGCAGGCTTTCTCCGGATGAAGCGCTTCCAATGGCTGCTGCGATATTGCGGCACCACCTTGACGTGTTCGTTAACTATGACACGGACATCGTCGAATTTGAAGCAGCTGAGAAGCAGATCGATGTTGAGCGAGAGGAATTGCGCAGGAAGCTCAATATGAGCGTTAACGAGATCGAGCTCAGTGTGAGGGCAGCCAATTGCCTTAACAATGCCAACATCACCACGGTTGGCGAGCTGGCCGAGAAGACGGAAGCCGAGATGCTTAAGTATCGCAATTTTGGCAAGAAATCGCTCAACGAGATCAAGGGCAAGATTTCAGAGCTTGGTCTCTCACTGGGCATGAAATTTGATGCCCAGCTGATGGAAGCCAGGGAAGAATAGTTTCGGGAGGTCCTGATAGTGAGACATCGCGTTAAGAGCAAGAAGCTTGGTCGGAGTTCGACTCATAGGAAGGCCATGGTCGCATCACTCGTCTGTGGTCTTATTGAGCAGAAACGGATACGGACCAGCCTCCAGAAGGCCAGGCAGGCCCGCAGCTTGGCTGAGAAGATGGTGACTTTTGGAAAGAAGGGCACACTGGCCTCCAGGCGCGAAATTATCGCAGACCTGCGTGATAAGAAGCAGGTTGCCCGCCTTATTAATGATATCGTGCCGGAGTGCCAGGACCGTAACGGCGGATACACCCGGATCGTGAAGGTTGGTCCCCGTCTGGGAGATGGCGCTGAAATGGCGATTCTTGAGTGGGTCTCGATCGCTGCGCCCAACAGGAAGAAGCCCAAGAAGGATAAGAAGGATAAGAAGGCCGAAGAGCCCGGGAAGTAGTGGCCTTGAAGACCGTATAAACGGTAGGCTGCATGTGCGCTTCTTGAGGCAAATGGGGGATTCATGAGGATCGTCGTTCGGCAAGCGCCTCGGTGGGACAAGCTCTATGGCGGACAAGACTGCCTGATGTTACCCATTTTTTGCATTGGCCATTAAGCGTTCGGCCAACAATCATTTCCGCACCGGACTTTCATGTTGATTTTCGCCTCTTCTGGCGCCTATAATCAGGTATACCTACAGGAGAGTTGATGGCCAAGTTCAAGTATGTTGCTATGGATTCCAAGGGCGCCGAGACGGAGGGCGTCATTGAGTCTGAGAATAAAGCTCAGGCCATAGCTGCCGTTCGGGCCAGTGGTTTCTTTCCTACCCGTGTAGCGCAGATAGGTGGATCCAGGGCGAAGGCTGCTGGGGGTGAGGCCACAGCGAAAGGGCTCAGCAAGGAGATCAAGCTGCCCGGTTTCCTCGCTACTCTCATGGAGCCTGGCGTCAAGGCCAAGAATCTGATGGTCTTCACGAGGCAGCTGGCAACGCTCATTGAGGCAGGTCTGCCGCTCCTGAGAGGCTTGAATATCCTCGTTAAACAGGAGAACCATCCCACATTGAAGAAGACCATAAGTGCTCTGGGTGAATCTGTGGAGAGCGGGAGCACATTCTCCGAAGGATTGGCTCAGCACCCGAAGGTTTTCGATAAGCTATTCGTGAACATGATCAGGGCAGGTGAGGCTGGTGGCGTTTTGGATGTCGTGTTGGTTCGCCTGGCCCAGTTTATGGAGAAAGCCCAGAGAATCAAGAATAAGGTGAAGGGCGCTATGGTCTATCCCATAGTGGTTTTGTGCCTGGCAGTGATCATTATGGGATTTATGCTGGTAGTAATCATTCCCAAGTTCGATGAGATCTTCAAAGAGCTTCTCGAGGGCGCGGAGCTACCTGTTTTGACGCAGCACGTTGTTGCTTTCAGTAACCTGATCCAGCATCACTGGCTGCTGTTGATCATAGTCATTGCAGGTGTCGTTATTGGAACAAAAACATTGGGAGCGTCGAAATATGGGCGCGTGCTTCTGGACAGGGTCAAATTGAAAGCCCCCTTGATTGGGCCCCTTTACCTGAAGACGGCCGTATCACGCTTCACGCGGACACTGGGTACTCTGCTAACATCGGGTGTCCCGATTCTGCAGGCACTCAATATTGTCAGAGAGACGGCTGGCAATGAGGTCATATCCAAAGCTATTTCACGGGTTCACGACAGCGTGAAAGAGGGTGATACGATAACAATGCCCCTCGCGGCGGCCAAAGTATTTCCCGACATGGTTGTCAGTATGATTGATGTCGGTGAGGAAACTGGCGCGCTGCCCGACATGTTGATGAAGATTGCCGAGACATATGATGACGAGGTAGATATGGCCGTAGAGGGCCTGACATCTGTTATCGAGCCACTTATGATTGTGGCGCTCGCACTTGTCGTCGGCACCGGTGTGATCGCGATGTTCCTGCCCATGGTTTCCATCATCACGAAGATGAGCAACTGATCTCGTAGCCGTTGTGACGTCTAAAAACCTACCGGGCCTCATACGCACAGGACAGAATTATGCCCGGAAAATCCCAATCTATCTACCTTTGGACCTTGCCAGAGCGGCCATTCTTTGCCGCTGTTGTGCCAATCCCGACCTTGCAAACGCAATACCATGTGGTATACTAATGATGGAGGGAAAAACATGAGGAAAAAAGGGTTTACACTTGTCGAGATGCTGGTTGTTATCGTGATCATC
>JAUXFM010000107.1 GCA_030622955.1 Lentisphaerales bacterium | reverse complement strand
GTGCGGAACAGATCCGACAATTGGACCATATTCCGAATGGCCGGCTTTGTAGGACCCGGCCTCTGGAAGAATTCGATCTACGATCTCCTCAAGGGCGAGCAACTCCGGGTCCACCCGGATTCAGAATACCAGTATATCAACAATGCCGACATGGCCGGCATCATGCTGGATGCTGTCCTGAGTGGCGCTGACAACGAAATCTTTAATATTGCCGGAGATGGCTTGATAACACCTCGTGAGATTGCCGCAATGATCCCCGGCTGCGAAATCCCGAGCGAGGCCTATGGACTCACCCATGAGCGATACGAGTTGAACATCAGCAAAATCCAGAAAATGCACGATATCACCCCAACACAGGAAACTGTCTCTTCCTTTATAGAGGGAGTACTGAAAGGAAAGGTAGCAATCGGATGATCATTTCCCGCACACCGTTCAGAATCAGTTTCTTCGGCGGCGGCACAGATTTTCCTGACTTCTACAAGGAACATGGCGGCGCTGTGCTTTCGACGACGATTGCCAAGTACTGCTATATCTCTCTTCATCCCCTGGGCAAGTTCTTCGACTACAAGTTCCGCGCCAGCTACAAGGAAACAGAATCTGTGCAAAAGCCGTCAGAATTCAAGCATCCGCTCATCCGCGAGTGCCTTGGCTTCCTGAAGGTCGAAGATGGCATCGAGATCGCCCACATCGCCGATCTTCCTGGCAGAACCGGGCTCGGCACCTCCTCGTCGTTCACCGTTGGCCTGTTGAATGCGTTACACACATTCCATGGCACGAAAACTTCACCAGACGACCTCGCACGCGAGGCAATTATCGTCGAACGTGAACGCGTCGGCGACGCAGGCGGACATCAGGACCAATATGCCGCAGCTCATGGCGGATTAATGAGAATCGATTTCTCGGGCGACAACACCGCTTGCGTGAAACAACTTACGCTTAGCGACTCACGAGTTAAGGAACTCGAATCTCGTTTACGTCTCTTCTACACCGGGATTAGCCAGACGGCTCAAGGCACGCTTACGGAACAAGCGGCAAGAGTAGGCAAGAACGAGAAGCGCCTCCTGGAAATGCTGGACATGGTCAATCAAGCGGAAAGGATTCTTTCCTCAAACGATGACCTCAATGCGTTCGGCGAACTCCTGCACGAATCATGGCAGCGCAAAAAAGAACTCGCCACGGGTATTACCAACGATCAGATCGACCAAGCTTATGATGCCGCAGTCAAAGCCGGTGCTAAAGGCGGGAAGCTGCTCGGCGGGGGCGGGCGAGGATTCCTGCTGGTCTATTCGGAACAGGAGAAGCAAGCGGCAGTCGCCAAAGCATTGGATAAGCTGCAACCTGTGCCATTCCATTTCAGCACCGAGGGCAGTCAGATCACAGAAGAGATATGGGAATCAAAGAAATGATTCGAGTGCCGCTACGGCTTTTTTCGCGACCTGGACCACATCAAATTCGGCAACGGCTTTCTGTCTTGCCTTCTCGCCCATCTGCTTTCTCAGCCACTTATCGGCCCTGAGTTTCTCCAGCTTCTCGCGGAATTCAATAGCCGACTCAACACCGAAAAGACATCCTTCCTCACCCTCTCTGACGACTTCCTCGATTCCGCGCAACCGTGCAGCAAGAACAGGAAGCCCGCACATCATGCAATTCTTCACCGCACCAGTGACATGGAAGTGATCAGAGAATTGACCTATGCGCATAGCTAAACCAATATCGCAAGCGTTCAGATGCGCGCTTACTTCCTTATGATCCGGCAGCCAGCCCACAAACACTGCCTGCTTTTCAAGCTCATTCTTTTTGACAATGGTTTTAAGCGTAGCGAGATCGGGACCCTCGCCAACGACAAGGAACTTCAAATGTGGATCTTCTTTCATGACTGGCACCATCCATTTCAACACCCGCGGTATCCCCTTATTGGGATGAAGTATCCCATGCTGTCCAACAACAATGTCTTCATCCGCAAACCCGAGTCTCTTACGTAGCTCGCCCGCTTCCGCCGGAACAAACACATCGGGCATGACGGCATCACGTACGACCTTGACGCGATTCGGCTTCGCGCCCTGCTCAATGAGATATTGGCGCATGCTCTCTGTGCGTGTGACCAGGCCGCGTGCAATTCGCCACGCCTTTCTATCCATGCTAAAGACCAACTTCCCAAATACTTTCAGCCAGGGATATGTTTCCTTGTAAACCTCCACAAAGAAATCGTTCATCGTGAGAACCAAGGGCCTGCCGGAGAATATCTGCGTGAGCCTGCCCGCGATGGGAATGCTCTCCTCTACCCAGATAACATCCGCTCTCCAACCCCGCAGATACAGGGCAAAGAAAGGAAGAGTGATGTAGTATAGAATTGCCTTGAACCACTTGTCGGCTGAGCTCTTGCGATTGACCGTCCACGGCAAACACCTATATCGAACACCAGGAAACTCATACTTCTCGGCCTGCTCCCGACATTTCAGGCCGATATAGAGCACATCATATGACTCGCCCAGCTTCCTGAGTACGCCCGGCATCACCGGGTACAGTTCGTCGTGATCATTCACGCTGTAGCGATATATAAAAGCCACGCGTTTTCTGCGGCTAGTGCCGCCCTGTTCCCGCTCGTCCATGCCATGAGCATAGGAGAACAGACCCGCCCGATCAACAACTCTCTCAACTTGGACGTTGGGCGTTCCCTGAGTATAATGCGATCTATGAGATAAATGGGGCATATGGGATCCTTCCTCGCCACTGCTTCGGCGAGACATCCCAATAGGGGCCCTTTCTATGCAGTTCTGACCCCTTGAACAATTGCCTTCATCCAATAATGTGCTATATTCCTTCAAATGAAGATCGTCATAGGATACCCACCGACCGTCTCGGAGAAGGGCCTTGCCCTCCTCTCGCAGAACCGCCAATTCCAGTGGTTCAGCCATGCAACAAGCATATTTCCCGTAGTGCTCGGCAGCGCCGCCACAATGCTGAAAGCTCAGGGCCACGATGTGACCTGGCTCGACTGTGTCGCCGAAGGTATAGATATGCCCTGCTTCACTACTCGCATTCAGCAAGCCCAGCCAGATTTCTTCATCTTCGAGACAAAGACGCCTGTCATCAAGCAGCACTGGCAGCTTGTCAAAGATCTGAAATCTCACTTCCCTCAAATGAAGATTGTCATGCTAGGCGACCACGTCACGCATCTCCCGCGCGAAACGATGGAAGCGGCTCCTGTTGACTATGTGGTCTGTGGTGGCGATTTCGATTTCGCGCTCGCCGCGCTTCTGGATTCAATCCAGAACGACACACCCATCCCCCACGGAGTACTTTCCCGAAAAGATGGCGTCATATGCGGAAACGACCAATTCGAGCTTGCATCAGTTCTCGATACAGCGCCCATGATCGACCGCGCTTTGACGAAATGGGAACTCTACCAGCGAGAATACAATCTGCAGGGCAAGCCGTTCATGTACATCATGTCGGGGCGTGACTGCTGGCATGGCCAGTGCACCTTCTGTGCCTGGCCGACTCTCTTCCCGCGTTTCCGTGTGCGCAGCCCTCAAAACGTGATCGATGAAGTCCAGATGCTTGTCGATCGTTATGGGGTCAAAGAGATCTTTGACGATTCCGGCACGCTCAACATTGGTAAGTGGTTAAGTGAGTTCTGCGACAAGTTGATAGCGTCAGGGCTCTCGAACAAGACAATGTACTCCTGCAATATGCGCTTTGGCGCCCTTGGTCTTGAAAACTACAAGCTTATGAAGAAAGCCGGCTTCAGGTTGCTCAAGTTCGGATTGGAATCTGCCAACCAGGAGACTCTTGATCGCTTGAAGAAGAAGATCACGGTTGAAGATATTACCGAGGGCTGCAAGATGGCCAAGCAAGCAGGCCTGAACGTCCATCTCACAATGATCGTTGGCTATCCATGGGAGACCAAGGAAGATGCATTACGAACACTGGCACTTGCCAAGCATTTGATGCAGAAGGGCTACGCCGATGTGTTGCAGGCGACGACACTTGTCCCTTATCCAGGCACGCCAATGCATGAAGAGGCTGTCAAGAATGACGGATTTCTTTTCAACCCCAAGGATTATGACAGATTCGATATGGGTGAACCCGTCTTGAAGGCAAAGATGAAACCTGAAGAGGTGCGTGAGATCTGCAACATGATCTACAAGATATTCCTCACCCCGCAATACGTCTGGCAACGCATCAAGAGCATCAGACACCCACAGGATCTTGCATTCCTTGCACGCGGTGCCAAAGCGGTCCTCGGCCACCTGCGCGATTTCGGAAAAGAAAAGGATCGAGCAAGAATCTGAAATGCTCTCGCTCTGCAAAGCTCCAACGATCTTCAACGCGGCTTCATCATGCCCTCCAGAATCGCTGAATCATTACAACTACTGCTGCTTGCTGCATGACCCTGATCCTTCTTCCCGTCGTAGAGATCAAAGAATGTCTGTACATCACTAGCCGTACATCACTTTCCGAGCATCTTCTATGATTGCTCGAACTGGGAGTGCATTGGGGCAGCGGGTCTCGCAGTCGCCGCAGCTGGTGCAATGCTCAAGATTGAGACCGTCTTCCCATTGCTTGTCCTTGAAGGCTTTCTTTGCGTCTTCCATGCCAAGATACTTGTATGCGTTATAGTAGGAGAGCGCCGCGCCAACAGTTATGTTCTGTGCGCAGGGCGAGCAATATCCGCAGGCGGTACATCGCTGTTCCGACGTGTTCATCATCTCATTCATCTTTGATAGCGCCTCTTCAGCACTCATTTTGAATTCAGGCATTGTCTCCTGGATCCATTTGGCATACTTGACCTCTTCCACCGAGCTGAAGCCGATCAGCACATGAACACCATCGAGCAGCACCAGGTAACGCAATGCCAGCTCCTTGAGATCGTCCCTTGCCGCAAGGAAACCACCAGCTAATGGGTTCATGGCAATTACCGGTATGCAACTCTTCTGGCAGTATTCAACAACCGGCATGCGGATGGTATTGATTATGTTAAGAGGTATTGTGACGGTCTCGAATAGTCCAGTATCGAGGAACCGAATTGCCGTGGTGGGGTCAGCATGAGTGGTTATGCCAAGATGGTCCCACTGACTCTTTCTCGACCTAACGCCCTCCAACCAGCCGCCGGGTCTTCTCGCTTCAGCAAGTTGTTCGTCGGTATGCGTGGTCCACAGGTGATAGTAATCAACACGCGGCAGGTTGAGCCGTTTGAGTGACTGATCAAAGACCTGCTCGAGCTGATCGACGCTGCGCACGCCGAATCCGCCGCTCGGCCGGAATTCACCCAAGCCATACCCTCCATCGCCGGGCGCGCATTTCGTGGAGACCATGACTCTATCTCGATAGTTCGGATGCGCGACCGCTTCACCCACCCAGCTTTCGGAGTTTTCTTCTTCGCTTTCGTTGCAGTAGCATGGCGAAGTGTCAACATAGTTGAACCCTGCGTCTATAGCTGCACGGATGGTTGCCACCCCGGAGGCTCGATCCTTGAACCTCATTCCCCCGATAACTATTTTGCTTAACTTCATAGTTGAATTCCCTCCATGCCGTCAGCTCTGCACAGTACCAGAGCCTATAGTAGGAGACCGCCAGAGTTTTGCAATGCTTTTGGGTGGGCAGCGCTCTTGCCACGCCTTCAGAAACGCATTGAGCGTCCGAGGCAATCACGCCAAAGATCGGCGACCCCAGCATTTCTGAACAATTGGTTGTTTCTTGCGGATCCCGTTCGTACTATGGGCGCATCATGAAGAAGTGGTCTGAGATATGGATTTTTGTAAGGCCTTTTGTCCTGCTTGCCGTTCCGCTTTTTCTGTCCTCGCTGGCTACTTGGTTTCTCACCCGGCGGCATTTTCGCAAGAAGAATCGCCATGAGTTTCTGAGCCAAAGACTTGAGAAGTTGTATGGTCCGCTATTTGGACTGATAAAACAGGTGGATGCGATCGCTGCCAGAAAACCTGAAAGAGAGGGCAAGCTGGATAAGGCGTGGCGAGAAACATGTGATCTGAGCGAGAAGCCATTTGTTGACCATGACAAGCACTTTAAGCCGTTCGCGAAACACCATGCGTATGAGAATGAACGTTTCCGCAGAGAAGATCTGCCAGCCTATAAAAAGATGCTCTCATTGCTAAGAACCGAGAACCATTTGGCTTACGAATCAACTTTGAAGTGGATGGATACACTGATCCAGTATATCGACCAATGGGAGCGGCCGATACCACAACTGGCTCTTCAGGACCTGTCTGTGCCCGAATTGATGCTCGTTGATTTCTATCGTGATGTCGAACGACAATACAATGCATTGAAGCGTAACGTTTCTGGTGACAAGAACTACGTTCCGGATACATGTACCACACGTTTTAGCAACGTCGCATAGTAGTGGGTGTTTCTCCTTCTTCGCAGACGTACAGACCATGCCATGCGGCTTGGCAAGAGCACGCCCTCCATGCGCAAGCTCATTTCTGGTGGATGTTGCTTTTTGCGGACGGCCCGGCGGTCCGTCCCTACCCGACACAAGATCAATGGTGGTAGGTGCCCGTCCGATCACCGCAAGTACTCAGGTTTCAGGCCTGCACCGAGCTTCGCGGGGTTTCAACCCTAATCCCTCAAAGCGAATTAGCGCCGCTAATTCGCCTACCCCATCTCACCAGCAAAGAAGGATTCCATTGCACGGATACCCGCGGGCGTGCCCATATCAAGAAGTGGCGATGGCGTTTTGTAAACGCGCAGCTTCCCGGATTCAGCCAGAGCAGGAAAGATGTCTGTCTCTATGGAAAGACTTTTTTCCGGCTCTATGAGGTCAAGCATCTCTCGATTGATGAGATACACACCACCGTTGACCCATCCATTGCTTCGGTCGACTTTCTCTTGAAAAGCAATCAGACGCCCTGCACCGTCGAATTCTACGGTTCCGTATCGACCCGCCTGTTCGATTTTCACAACGGATATTGTTGCCATGGCAGGATTCCATTCATGTGCATCCATCAACGTCCGAAGATCCAGACCAGGCAGAAGACTGTCACCATTGAGGACGAAGAACGGATCATCACAGACATACTGCTCCACAAATTTCAGACCGCCACCTGTCCCCAAAGCTTCAGGCTCAACAGATGAAGTAAAGGAAATATCCGGCACGGGTTGCGAATCGATCCATCCCTTTATCTGTTCAGACAGATGTCCCAACGCCAAATGCACATTCACTACGCCACGCGTCTTCATCCATTCAATCTGCCATTGGAGGAATGGTTTTCCTGAAATCGGAACAAGCGCCTTGGGCCGATCGGGATACAGGCTCTGAAGCCTCGTCCCCTTGCCGCCCGCAAGTATGATCGCCTGCATGTCGACCTCCCCGACTAAATATCTACTTTAAACAATACTGCCGTCATCATCCGAAAGATATACTTCAAATCCTCGAACGACCGGATTTTCGAAAAGAACTCACGCCAGGCGGTAACGGGATTCAAATAGCGAATGGTCTTCTTCCTCATGAAGCGCTTCATGATCCCAAGCCGAATCCTGTTCAATTCGCCACTCTTGAAATGCACTGTGTCATATTTCGTATTGCCCAGCGAACTGGCCTGCTCGAATCCCTCACCCAACAGGTCATGCTTCTTGAAATCCTCGTACATCCGCGTGCCCTGGAAAGGCTGCGCCACGTATACGAATGGGAAGTTGATCTTGGCGTCGAGAATATAATCCTCGGCTTCCTTCAGCTCCTCGGGCGTTTCGTCCGGAAAACCGACAATGAAAGTGCCACAGGTCCATATGCCTAACTTGTGACAGGTTGCCACGATCTTCTTGATTCGCTCCGCCGGGATGATCTTCCCTATGTAGCGCTGGGTTTTCTCGCAGCCAGATTCTATGCCAAATGTTATCCTGTAAAGGCCTGCTTTCTTCATCTTGGCCAGCACTTCTTCGTCCAGAGTCCATAGAGCCACACCGTTCGGCGTGTCCCACCTAATATCAAGACCACGGTTAATGATCTCATCGCAGATTTCGATGATCCGCTTCCTGTCAAGGGTGAGGTTGTCGTCCTGGAATCGGAACTGCTGCGCACCGTACTTCTTGTGCAGCATCTCAAGTTCATCAACCACGCTGGCAGGACTTCGTGATCGCCACTTGTTGCCCCACACAATGTGAATCGCACAGAAGACGCAATGACCGGGACAGCCCCTACTCGTAACGATGTCGACTGCATTAGGCCGCATCGTGGCAACGGAATTGGCCGGATGCGCAAAGTATGCTTTCATGTCGATCAGGTGCCAGGCTGGCTTGAGCTTATCTAGATTCTGGATGTAGTCCCTGGTCTCATTGACCTTAATCTCGCCGTTCACGCGGAGGGCTGTACTCTTCACGTCATCGAGGCTTTCGCCTCTTGAACGACGCTGTGCGATCTCCAGCATCGTAGCTTCTCCCTCGCCTATGACAACAACATCTATGTTCCTGTTTCTGAGCACATAGCGAGAATTTGCAGAAGAATGTGCGCCGCCCACAACGACCAAGACGTCCTTGAAACGCCCCTTGATAAAATCGATTACCTCGAACGAATCGGATTCGTACATCGAATGAGCGCAACTCACTCCAATAATAGCGGGCTTAAACTCCTGAATTATCGCCACGATCTCTTCAAGCGAAGGCCCGATTTTCTCCATCCCATCTCCTGCCGCGCGCTTCTTCTGGTAATAGAGAGGGCTATCAATGATTTTAACCTCGAACCCCTTCTCCTCAAGCACACCGGAGAGGTACAGGAAACCCAGCGGAAACTTGATGTTGGCGTGTTTCTTGCCTTGCGGAACAGATTCAGGCGGATTTATGAAAAGTACTTTGCCCAAGCGACGCTGCCCCCCTATCTT
>JAUXFM010000099.1 GCA_030622955.1 Lentisphaerales bacterium | reverse complement strand
CTGAGTGATTGCTATGTTGCAGCTCATCGATGATGCTTTGGCATCGTCTCTTTGCTGTCGCCTTGCAATCATCTCAGAATAGCCTCCTTGCACGGTCGTGATATTTGGGCAACACGCCGTCAATGTTCAATCAGAACCAACGCTATGCTCGCGGAAGCCGCAGAAGAAAACATGCGCCGTAGCTTGGATGATCTTCGTAAGCGATGCTGCCCCCGAGCTGCTCTGCGAGCCGCTTGCAGAGGGCTAGTCCTAGTCCGACACCTGGTGCAGTCTGTGCCGCTTTTTCCGCCGATTTGCGGAACGGCTTGAAAGCTATGGAGCGTTCGGCAGCTTTCAACCCTTTGCCATGATCACAGATCCGGAACATCATGCTCCCCTCGCTGCTGGTTATCGCAACGTGGATTCGCTTGTCTTCGGCATTTACACAATACTTGCAGGCATTGTCGACCAGGTTGAATAGTATCTGTTCAACTGCCATGATGTCGGTCCTCACGATTGCTCTCTTGTCCTGATCGGAAACGTCGATGACAAGCTGCATGCCGGTTTCTTCTGTTCTGGTGGCGAGGTGTCCACTGGCCCTGTCCATGATCTGGGCAACGGAAGTATCTTCAAGCACCCTTGCACCCGCTCCGCGCTCCAGTCTGGCATAGGCCAGCACGTTTTCAACGAGATGCCCCAGGCGATTGCTCTCTGCGTGAAGAGTAGCGAGGTATCGCTTACTCTTGACCTCATCCTTGACCATTCCCGCAGCCAGCATCTCGGTGTACATCCGGAAAGTTGTCAGGGGTGTCCTCAATTCATGAGTTACGGCTGAAACGAATGCTGCACGCCGTTCACTCAAACTGAGCGTGCCAAAGAGCAGCAGCGCCACGGCGGCCGCCGCAAGAATGATGCAGGTCCAGGCTACGGTGAGTGGGAGCCTGAGCGGAGCGGGCAGGGTTGGTGGGATCGTAGCCGGCTGACCCGGTATCAGCTTGGCCGGTAAAGATGCGAGCATGCGCGATTTGTCGAGTTCCACCACAGGATTAGCCGGCACGAGCTGGGCCTGAGGCAGCAAATCTTTTATATCTGCCAGGAGCTCACCACGTATGTGATCCCAGTTCAACCATGCGCCCTGAATTGTTGCAGTACCTTCCACATCGACCCTGCGCGCAAGGAGCAGGAGGTCATTCACCCAGAACAGTCGCATGATGCTCTCGTCCACCGGCTTGACAGGGGTCACTAGCTTGCTGGCTACTTCTTTTGACACCACTTCGCGCCGCGCAACATCCCTTGGCATGCTGCTGCCGACGTTGTCCCAGCCGGATTTGGTGGTTCTACTTTTTGTCTTGCCGCCTTTTTGTAGCTCGTAGACAGGTTTCTTGCTCTTGATTATTCTTGATTGGGCCTTCTTGTTGTAAATGGCACGGTTGCCATATTCCTCGATGTTGCGCCCTCTATATTGTTCCGCCACCATTTGCTGGGCGTAGCTTTGTTGTTGGCTTTGTTCCTGTTGAGGCTGCTGTGATTGAAATCTTTGCGACATCTGTGGATTTGCTGCAATTTGTCGGTCGGCCCGTGAGATCTCTTCCGGTTCATCATGCCGTTCAAGTTGGGGTGTTGACTGGATATCGCTGACGTCCGCATGATTATCGAGAGAGGCGATACAAAAACCGTTTGTCAAGGTCAGGCTGTTGGTCGTGAAAGCAATAGGCTGGGAGTTGTACTCGAACGATGTGTTCAGCTCGGCCAGCGAGAGCGTGTCGTTGAGGTCTGCAAGCGCGGCCTGGTTAGTAGTCATAATCTCATCAATGTCATAGTTGTCATGAGCCCATTTCTGAAGCTTGCCCTCAGGGACCTGCGGTGAAGACAACCGGTTGGTCTCAATCTCGTTCCCGAATATACCGTTGAAGTAGATATTGACCGCTTTAGACTCGTTCACAAGCAAGGGGGAGGGCACAAGCTGTTCAGCATTCTTTTCGTCTACGGTCGGGAAGAGTTCCTTTGCCGGATTGAAAGCCACGTAGTCGAAGTAAGGGCGTGCGCTTTCCTCGATGATCAGGGGTGAGATCGCTGCATCCATACGCCAGAGCGCAAGGCGGACAACTTCCTCAATTGCAACTTCTCTCTGGACCTCGGCGTTGGCCTGTTCGAGCCGGAGAACCGTGTAACTGACCCATGCCATGGCAGAAAGCATGACCGAGAGGAAGACGGCAAAGACCATCCATATATGCCATGTTCTTCTCACTTGCAGTTCCTGGGCACGGCGAACATGTAGCCTTTGCCTCTTACCGTTGTAATGATCTTGGGTTCGCCGGGATCATCTCTGAGCTTTTCGCGCAGTCTCGCCACATGCATATCAATTGTCCTTGTTTCGATCCGCGCCGGATCGATTCGCCAGACACGCCTGAGAATTTCCTCGCGTGCTATCGCACGACCCCTGTTACCGGCGAGGTAGCGGAGCAGTTCAGCTTCGCGTTCGGAGAGTTCAGAACGCTCACCGCTGTCAAACCGTATCTCGCATCGGGCCATGTCTACTGCGCCGCCAGGGAACGCGATACTGTCGACATCGGTAGGACGTTCCGGCGAGCGTCTGAGTACTGCTTCAATCCGTGCCATCAGTTCTTTGACGCTGAACGGTTTTACCACATAATCATCGGCGCCCAGCGTCAGGCCTTTAACACGATCAGACTCATCGCCGCGCGCGGTCAGGATGATGACCGGTATGGTTGGACGTGATGTGCGTACTTCTGCGAGGATTTCCAATCCACTCGGACCTGGCAGTACGAGATCGAGCAGCAGTAGGTCGTATCCTCCTCGCACAGCCATCCTCATGCCGTCATTTCCATTATCGGCCTGCAATACCTCGTATTCTGAGAATCCGAGGGCATCGACTATGCCTGTACGTATAGCCGCATCATCTTCAATAACAAGTACGGTTCTGTTCGTCATTCCTATTACCCATTAAGCATTAACCATACACAATGAAGTTAAGGAAACCTTAGCTTCATTGTGTATTTCTCCCATCTCTCCTTGAAATCGTCCATGTCTTTCTCCTTCAGGACCTTTTTAAGTGTCCCATAGCCGGTTGGGTCTTTGGCACGGTTTTTGTGGAAATCGTGATAGAATGTGGTGAGGAGCCCCTTCTCCTGCAGGTAGTAGCAGAGGTATCTGGCCTGGGCATAATTCGTGCCCTTGTCCCTGTTATAGAACTCGAAGTCGGTTGTCGATGTGAGTTCTTTGAACGAGGGGACCTGGTCATGGGCTATGGCTTTTTGCAATCCTGCCAGACGCCAATTGGTCATGCCGATAATGTCATTGCCCTTGCCGCCGGATTGTTCGTAGAGCGAGCCAAGCCCTTCGTTGAGCCATGCTGGGCAGTCGGGGAAGTTGGCACGTACGAATGGATGGACGATTTCGTGAACGAGTGTTCCGCCACCCGTTGCAATATTCATGATGAGCGCCCTGTGCATGCTGGAACTGTAACCGAATGGTGTATCGGGATTATCGCCGAATATCTCTTTGGTGTATTTTCGGTAGCTCGCCTTGTCCTTAAACAGCCAGACATCGATGATGTATTCTGGATCCTTCTTGAAATACATGTGTTTCAACCGCTTTACAGCCCACCTTATTGTGTTCGCAGCACGCTGTTCCACGATGCCCGCCCGCTCGTCACCCAGGACGACAAATGGTGGCTCTATCACAACATGGAAGCCTTTTTCAGGCATCTTCTCCTTGAGCTTCATCATGTGCAGCGCAAAGTCGGCTTTCGTGAAACCTTCTGTTGAAGAGGGTTCCTTTATCTTTTCATGGGCAAGCGACATCCGGATCACGGTCCACGTCGCCTTGCTGTATTTTAGCGGCCAGCACTTGAGAAACTCTGACAGCTTCATTCGTTTATATGCACCCTCTTCTTCGGCAGGCTCATGGTATATCACTTCCTCGTTGTCGGGGTCGTAGCCGAGGACCAGTCGAAAATGCTCAGTTGCGCTGCGGGAATCGCTCGTTCTCATGCAGACGATTGATGGGACCTTCATGAGAAGATCTGCATGGAGTGCCTGCCATTGAGATTGGAGTTCACTCTCTGAATTTGCTCTAACCTTGTACCATGTACCTCCCGGCTGGAACCCCAGCGCTTTGAGAGCCTTGACCATCTCGACGGTATGGCAACCGCGCGCCTTGAGCGGATCCAGTCCCGAAACGTTGAACACATTGTGCTGAGTGATATCGTACCCGAGTTCTTTCAAGTACATCTCAACACATGCTTCACCACAGAAATCGGGCTCCTGCTCAACATGAGGGACGTCCTTGATGAGCACGTGAGCCGGCAGGGTGCTGCGATTCTTCGCGCAGGCATTGAATGCCTGCGCGAGAACCAGCGATGCCAGGAGCATGTTGATCCTGTTCATTGCCTGTCTCATCCTCTTAGCCGTGAGAACCCGTACGAGAACCACTGTTGATCCTTGACCACGAGGATTTTCTCCAGCAGGTACAGCTTGCCGGAGATTGGGAGCTGCACCTTGATTGTACCGGTACCGGGTGTGGCCTTCGCGGACTTGCCGGCATAGACCTGCTGTATCTGGCTGACGGCCCTGTTATTCATCACGCTGTTAATCTTTCGACTACTGGTCACCGCCGTAAACTTCTCGACCGAGCGTAGCGTTCCACTGAACTCATCATAACGTCCCTCATCGGGAACGTAAAGTGATACCATGAGATGCATGATTGGTTCAGAACATGACGGCAAGTTCACCTTGGCGGTGCCCGTTCCGCGTTCGTTGGGTTTCGTGCCTTCCTCTGCATAAACGATCTCGACAGGGAATGCCGACATTCCGCCACCACCGGATCGGACGAGTGGAAGCAGGATGCGCCCGTCATCATCGCGTGCAGGCTGCACCGAACGTCCTGCGACAGATGCACTCCAGAGATCCGCGCCTTCCGGCAGGGCAAGACGCAGGAACTGGTTCCTGTTATTCCTGACATTGTAGAGCGCGCGCGTGATCCGCTTGCCGTCAAATGTCTGCATGACAGTGCAGTGAGCGCGATCGATCATCGTCAGGAGCACCCCAATATCCTTGTGCTTGCTGATTTCCAGGCCGATCTCGAATTCGGGGTCGACATAGCGATATGCCAGAAGCACAGGTTGTCCTGTCATGCCAACGATCTCTGAAGGCAGTTCTTTGACGTCTATCAGGTTGGCATTGAGCATCTTGTTGTTCTTGATTTCCAGGTTGCTGAGCGCCACGACCCCGATCGTTCCCTTCTCGCGTTCTACATCTGCTCCCGTGATGACCGGCATTGTGATCTTGCCGCTTGCCATGTCGGGTGAGGCTTCGAACTTGATGCTGAGCGCGTAGGGCCCGATAACTTCCTTCTCAAGCTGGATGGCCAGCAGGCCATCGGTGACGCGCCAATCTCTGATTTGTGTTCCGGTGATCTCGATTACACTGACCCCTTCAGGGACATCGAGCTTCAATTCTCTTGTCGGTGTGTGGAGGATGCTGAAGTCGATCTTCGACTTGCCGATAATCAGTCCGTCCGTGATGGAGATGAGTGTTTTCGTCTCTGCATGGAATTTCGGCGGGCCTTCCTTGATCTCCGGAAGTGCCTTTTCCCAGGTGACCTCTATCGGCGTCTCGTCCGGCAGTGCTGCGACAACATGTGTTGTCTTATTAGTCTGGGCGTGATCAGTTGACTGTGCGCCGGTGACCGCGACATCGATGTCTTCCTGTGGGAAGGTGGCATCGAGTACGCAGGTCAGTGCGGGAACACGCGTGAATTTCACGGTATACTTGCCCTCGGCCTCCTTGGCAGCGACGGAGAAGTTTACTGTAGCTTTCAACTCACCGTTTTTCTTGGTAAACATGCAGTACATGCCATCCGCAAGATACAGGTAAGAGCCCTTGGGCAGTTCCGCGGCGATGATCGCAACATGAGAGGGCACGAGTGGGATCTTCTTCCATCCCCGTTTCTCCATGATATCGATCTCGAACTCTGCCGTGAAATTGGCGCCGTCCTCCGACAGATCGGTGCCTATGTATTTTGCCGATGTTATCATGTAAGGGCCGGCACCCGGTGCGCGCCGGCTAAAATAGAAACTCACAGCATCAGGCCAGAAATCACGCGCGAGCCATGCGGCTCCGGCAAGGACTCCGCAGAAAAGGAGGAACCCCACAAACGTCCTGACGGGATGTCGTTTCTTCTTTCTGGTGACTATTGGTGGCGGCTCCGGCTTTTCGGGTTCCACATCTATAACATCCGGCTCCTCAATTGTAGTTTGCTCCTTGGGTTCCATATCTTCTCCTCCTTCAGGTTGTATCTCGTTAACATCTTCCCATATCTTTTCATTGTCTTTCATTTTTCATCCTCCTCATCTATTTTTCGTCCTTCGATCTATAGTTCCATCTCGATATCCGGGCTTTCGCCGGCTGAGAGCAATACCTTCTCGAAGAGAAATGCCGTTCCCAGCTCGGGCAGTTCGACCCTGTAATCATCGCTTGTATCAATCTTCACGGATGCTTCCTGATGATCCTGCCAGTTGGCAACTTCCCCGGCTTTCAGGACGGACACATAAGCGCCATTGTCGACCACAAGATACTTATCATGTGCGAGCGTGATTTCCGTGCCTCCAACCAGGATGCCATTCCAGTTCGCATCGCTACGTGAGATCTTGAGGTCCTCGTTGGCGATGCGGTTCAGTGTGCCGACGATGACCTTGCGTTGTTCGGGGGATTTGGGCTGTGCGGCTTGTCCGCCCGATTGGAGAAGAGTTGTATACTCTGCTTCGTCGAGCAAAGCGTAGCTGCGCCCGTCAGCCGTCCTGTTCGAGAAGTTTGTGCCCAGAACAGGAATGCTCGAGGCATTTGTGAGAATCAGCTTGGCCCCTGAGACGGGTACAACATTGCCGGCGTTATCGCGAAAACTGTTCAAGGCATCGTTTAGCAGGTCGGCATTGACCTCGGCATTCTTCACGATCATCTTCCCGCCCTTTACGGTGATTGCGTCAGGTTGATCAATAGCGAATGAATAATTGGTGCCGATGAATCGCTTTAGTGCGTCCTGTGCGATGGCGGAATCAGGGTTAATTATGTCACTGACATCAATAATGACATTGGTAGCTACTGCACGTTGTGCTCTGAGCGATTCTACCTGTCGGTTAGCGCCATCCAGTTTCTCCTGGAGCCTGTTGAAGTCTTCTTCAAATGAACCATCGAGTGCGATATAGGCTTGTGCGTTGGCATGGTTCCAAGCTGAGAGGTTGTTTATGCCGTTGATATAGACAACGTCGTTGTAGGTCACGCCAAGCGCGTTTGTCTCATGCAGTTTCGTCAGTATCTTGTCCAGCCTGTTGTCTACCTGCGCGATCTCGCCCCTTATTGCAGACAGTCTTTTGACCTGTTCAGGAGAGAGGGTGAGGGCAGGCGCGGCCTCATCTGTGGCTGCGGAGATGGCCTTCTTGAGGACCGTGACCTTGCGCTGGAGTTGATCATTCCTCCAGTCCAGGCTACCTCTCTTCTTGCGGTCCGATTTCATTTCGGCTTGAACCCTTGGCGTCTTATTCTGCATGATCTTTCTGCTATACTGATACTGGCGCGCGCGCGCCTTGCCCGAGACCTGTGCCTGGGCTTGTTGCGGCTCCTGTGCCATCTGCATGGCTTCGCCGAATGCCATCTTCTGGGCTTCCGCTATGTCCAGGTCCTGTTTTTCCGATTCGTTGACGAGGGTGGCAACGAAACGCTGTGATTGTTGCTGACCGGGTTCCTGCGCCTGCACGAGCTCTCTTGCCTGGTATTGGAGCTGTTGCAGCTTCTTGTTAAGCTCCTTGTTGCGCTCCTTCTCCCGCTTGGTCTTGGTCAGCTTCTTATCGTATTGGTCCAGGAGTGATTTTTGACGGTATTTTGAGGTGCTGCGGTTGCCCAGTTTAACGCTAAGCTCTTTGGCTTGTTCGAGTAGGTCGGCGCCGAGCTCTTCATCGCCCTCCATGATATTTGCGAGTCCCGTCTGGATGAGCTCCTGCTGTTCAGCTTCCATTTGCGAATTGTCGGCTGCGATCTCTTCCTGAATCCTGGCAATACGCGCTCTTTCGAGTCGGCCCCGTGCCTTGACGGCCCCTCGGCCAGCCCTGATGTTCCCGAGCAGGTCGCCGGCATCCTTCGTGAAGGATGCATTTGGTGCCAGGCCTTCGACCTTTGCCAGGTATTGTTCTGCCGCCTCTAGCTCGTTATCCTTATAGGCTTCATAGCCGACGTTGTAATAATTGTAGGCTAGGTTTTGCTCTATGATGGCTTCCCTGGAAACTGCGTTGTTGCTGGTTGGCTCCGAGATGGTGATGCTGCTCCACCAAGGCTGCTCATCCCTGGTCGAGAATGTGTCGACCTGCTTTAGCGTGCTTCGATAACTGTTAAGGGATGTGCCTTCAGGACAGAGCACCGTTACACTTATCGCAGCGACAGGGACATCATCAAGTTCTGGCAGGTCAAGAACGCGCGAGTGTTGGGGGCTTGCGGGTTCGCCCTGTCGGCAATAGACCAGCTCTACGGGGAAAGGAACCAGCCCGCCCAGGGTCTGGATCGATTTAGCCATTGGCAAGAGCAGTTCACCATCATCATCGGACAGGGTACGCTCCTTGTTATCGATCCTTGCCGAAAGAAGCTTCACGCCTTCAGGCATATGCAGGCGCAGGAATTGCCTGTTACGATTCCTGATCCTGTATGCGATGCGCGTTATTTCCTCACCGCCGGGCCGCACGACGGTGAGGATGTCCGCTGAGTCAGCGATGGTATCGATTATCGGAAATGGTGTCGTGGTGACCAGATCGAATACGGGCTGTGCTTCACGCGAGGTCCTCGCATAGAAGTAGATGGGCTTCCCTGGTGCCATGCCGAGTATCTCTCTGGGTATATCCAGGTCGGAGACGGGATTCAACCCGGCAACATCCTGTTCAAGGAGTATGCCGCGGATCTCCTTGCTTATGATGATCCAACCGCCGGGGTCAATGCGTCCGTCGACGACCTCGATATTTGGGCAGGGGAGGACCTGGCCGGTAGGTCGAGGTATGTCGAACGACAGGCGCATTGTTGTTTTACCGGCAAAGAGTCCTTTCAGAAGGACATGAAGCAATCTCCCTTCTATTCTAAAATCGCGAATATGGGCACCACGCAGCTTCACGTTGTTTGCGTCCCTGGGGAGCTGAAGGGTGATTTTGTCGGCCTGGCCGCCTTCGATTGTTGTTTCGAGTACCGCATTGCCTGAGATGACCCGTTCCTGGAGCGACCAGGCAAATGATGGTTTAATCGATGCGGTCCCAATGCGCGTAACTTCGGCTCTAGGTTCACGCCAGACGACATTGATCGTGTTGGTGGGGCCGACTGGCAGTTTGCCATGAGTGCCGTTGGTTATGTTTCCGGTTATTCTTCCAAGCACGTTCGGGATATAGACTTCGAGTGCTTGTCCGGAATCTATTGTCACGGCCGAGGTCACAAATTCCGGTTTTGGGATTGTGAGCATGTGTTCGCCGCGGTTGTACGTGCTTTTCGTCACGATGTTTCCTGAAATCAGGAATTCGCCTGGTCGTGTCAGTTCCGCATAGAACCAGTCATCTTTTCTTACGGGGTGTAGTGGTTTGCCATTGATCGCGAGATCTTTGAAGATTGTCTCTCTCGGGAAGAGCGGGATCAGTGCGGGTGTGTTGGGTTCGATTTTGATTACGTCGCCGGTCATTCTGATGGCGATTACCGGATTATTTGTTGTGATTGTTATTGCGGCCTGCCAATTTGCATGGACAGTTGCGATTGGCGCATTTGTATCTCCGTATCTTGTAATCCTGAACCACCAGACAGAGACCGAGAGCAGGCCCGCCAGGACAACGATTCCTATCCATCCTTTTCTCATCTCGGTTCCTCTCCCTTTCTGTCAGTATTATCGCTTACAGCTCACTCCTTGTGTGTAACAGGTTTGTAAAGGGGCGGGAGGATGCTGCT
>JAUXFM010000036.1 GCA_030622955.1 Lentisphaerales bacterium | reverse complement strand
TGGTCGGGGATGGCTCGTCAAGAATGCCGCGATTGCACCTGTGACCAATCCAGAGATGATCACCAGTAGCGGAAACTTCTCTTTCCAGCTTTCACCCCTCACGCCACACCGTCCTTCACGATGGTCACCTTGAATTCATCGGCTTCGGCTTCAACAGTCACACTGCATCCCGCGCTATGCGCCAGCCTTGAGACATTTTCCCTGGCGACCTCTTCATCGATCAATACAACAACTGTGCCGGTGGACATATTGTCCAGGGCCGCCTTCGTCTTGATTACTGGCACAGGGCATGACAACCCTCTTGCATCAACAGTCTTGAACATGATCTCTTCCTTTCCCGGATGGTGTGGTCAATCAAGATTCTTGAAATACGACACCTTCTCGACCTTTGCATGGAGCTTCCCGTCAATTTCAGCATAGGGATAAATGAAGAACTGCAACGGCTCGCTCTTCTGGATCGGCTCAAGAGTAATGTCCCGTCCCCTCGCAAAAGCGACCCGGTTCATGCAATGGTTACCGAAGAAGTAATCCGTCTTCTCTGGATACTTGTCGGCCTCAGATATGTCGACCGGCACCCAATCCTTTCCGCTCCAGAAATAGGCCCAGCAATGATAGCCACCTGTCTTGCCATGAGCTCCCTCACTTGGAATCGAGAGTCCGATTTCAAAGAAAGCCGGAATGCCGGCATTTCGACACAAACCTATGAAGTAGGCATGGTAATCAGTGCAGTTGCCCTTGCATATCTTGCGCGCATGCTCAAAATCGCCCCGGCCCCAGCCGATCCCGCTCTTGTCATATGTCATTTCCTTCAGCACATGATCATAGAGCGCCCTGGCCTTCGCCACATTACCATTCTTACCCTCAATGATCTTTGCCGCCATTGCCCTTATCTCTGCATTGAGAGGGACAAGGCTGCCCGCCATCAGCGAAATATCGCGACTCACGGCAGGTACATAACGACGGGTACCGGAACCCTGTTCATTTGCCAACCTGTGAACCCTGAACGAGAGGGCAACATTCAATTCCGGTGGCGGATCCTGGATAGAGAAGAACACCATTCTGTTCCCATATCTCTCATCGCGTGTCACGCGACAATCAACGCTGGGCTTCAAATCGACAGCCGAGATGCGTTGCTGTCCGTTGTCCTGGGGCAATGGAACCCAGAGCTGGAGTTCCAGCGCTCCCGCAGGGATCTCTGTAATCTTCGCTATATAGTGGACGCCGAACACACGTGAGTTCGAGATATCCGCTCCCGCAAAGGGATCCCCGGTCGTTGCACAGCCCATATTCAGCATCACCAATAACAGCACCGCCATACTGATCCTTTTCATTGTCAATCTCCCTCGCAGCATGCTTCTGACACCCTGATGATTTTGTCTCCTTGCGCATCTATGACCCTCCCTATTACGGCGCATTTGGTAGAGATTTCCGTTGCCGCCCTACGCAGGAACTCGGGCGCATTATTCTCCGGGCATGCGACAAGAAGGCCACCGGATGTTTGCGGGTCAAAAAGAAGATCCTGTTCCTCGAGCAAGATGTCATCATCGAACCGCACTTTATGTTCGACGTATTTTCTGTTTGCGTATGTTGCGCCGGCCAGCAGCCCCATCTTTGCCCATTGGATAACGCCATCGAGCCGTGGCACCTTCCCAAACGCCAGCTCAACGGCTACCTTGCTCGCCTCAGCCATCTGGCAGGTGTGGCCTAACAGGCCAAATCCGGTTATGTCCGTGCAGGCCTTGACACCACAATCCCCTGCCAATAGGGCAGCCCTGGCGTTGAGCGATGCCATGCACCTGTTCGCTTCTGCCTCCTGCTCCTTCGTGGCCAGTCCACCTTTAACCGCCATGATAGTGATACCTGTCCCAAGCGGTTTTGTGAGGATCAGCAAGTCGCCAGGCCTGGCATGTGCATTGTCAATAAGCCGATTTGTTTCAACAATACCTGTGACCGACAAGCCGTATTTCGGTTGTGGATCAATGATCGAGTGACCGCCAAGCAATACCGTATTGGCCTCCCTGAGTTTGTCAACAGCACCCCGCATGATCTCCTTGAGTACTTCGGGGCCAAGCTGCTTGGTCGGAAAACAGACAACCGCCATTGCGGTCAGGGGCTTGCCCCCCATCGCATAGACATCGCTCAGAGAGTTCGCAGCCGCGATCTGGCCATAAACATAGGGGGCACGGGCCACGGGTGGGAAGAAATCGACCGTTTGAACAAGACATTCTGTATCCGAGATTTTGTAGATACCTGCATCGTCCAGCGTTTCAGGTCCAACAAGCAAAGCGGGACTCTGAGGCAGGTCCAGACCCGTAAGGATGTTACGCAGCCGATCCGGCGGGATCTTTGCAGCACATCCGCACTCACAATCCAGCGTAAAAAGATCAACATCCATGCGCACACCTCACCTGGCAGTTACTAAAAGAACAGCAAAAGGATCCCTTAAAAGAGCTATTGAATCGTGAGAACGTGAAAGGAAGGAATAAGGAAGGAGTTGTCATTGGTTGTCTCTTTACGACAAGCACTACCAGACCGATCTTGCTTTCGCTGATGTTAGTTTCTCAGCAGGTACTCCTATTATGAAATCAGTTCACAGCCAATATAGTCTATATCCGGTCCTGCCTGAAAAGCAACATGGAATCTGTGCCGGAATCCGCTTACCAGGCATCATTAGGCCCCTCTTCTTGCGAGAATACGCAAATCGCCCTCTCGTTTCGTGGTGCCCTCGGAATCAAATACACCAAGAAGGACCAGACAAATCTTGCGATTCCCTTTCACGAGATCCCTGAATGCACCAACCGTAAGCCCCCCCTTGTTGTCTCGCAGCCTGTCGACAAGCAGGCTCCTGCAGCCGTCAACAACTGAAGCATGAAGATACTCCCCTTCAAAGAAGTAAGCCCGGCCCGAGGATACAAGATAACGAAGGACCTGATTCATCTCGTCCTGTTCCATTCTGATACGAGCAGCAATAGCTGTCAGCTCCGACATAAGCGGGACCTTCATCTCACACTTCTTGAGATAGCCCTCGATCACATCTACCCGTTTCTGCATCTCAGCATCAACCTCGGCTTTGTGAGAAGCGATGGCCCAGCTATGCCTGACCTTCTTCAGTAATCCTTCCGATTCCATTCTTGCAAGCATCAGTGGCAACATACCCGCTGCAGCAGATTGCTGATCCAGCCCCAGCACCCCCGTCAGTTCTTTCGCCGTTCTTCCGCCCTCAAGCAAAGGATTCCGCTTGTGAAAACCTTCCAGTCGTTTCATCACCACCCCGCGCATCCGTTCATCTTCCTCTGCCACCACGAGATATGTGGTCGCATCGGCAGGATATGATACTATCGCGCCGCTGCTGTCATTCCCAACCATCTCCAGGACATCGTCGGGCGACACATTGAGATCGTCGGCCACGGAAGAATGTGTCATTACAGCATGGCGCTTCCGTATCTCAGACGCTACGATCAGGTGCAAATCGCCCCTGGCAACATCTTTCATGCTTGAGATCAGCTTCTCAGGACGGCGCCTGTGATGGAGCGGAACAGCATCGATCACCTCGCCGCCGCCTAGGGTGTAATCACTCGAAGAACTCCGAATGACGAACCTGTCACCATGCTGGAACACGCATGGCTCCGCCAGGTGAACCTGGACCAGCGCGGTCTCTCCACCCGCCAATCGGTCTTTATCGATCAGATGAACACGTGCAGGATTCTCAAAGGTCCCCAGATGAAAGACAACCTGGCTCCACAATGCAAAACTACGTGCCTGGTCAAAGGTCTCAAGTCGGCAATCTACCAATCGACTTGAACGCAGGATCCTATCCGAAATGACCATGCCTCGCTTGAAATCCTCTCTGTCAAGTCCAACCAGGTTGACCGAAGCCCTATCCCCTGCAACCACCCTTTCGACCTCCCTGCCGTGCCGCTCGAGCCTTCGCACGCGAAGCTCTTTGCCCTTACCCGGCAGCAGATACACGTTATCCTCTTTCGTCAGCTCTCCACTGGTGACAGAGCCCGTCACAACAGTGCCGAATCCTTTGACGGTAAATATCCGGTCAACGAACATTCGGAACACTTCCCCGACGCTGCGGTTGGACACCTTCTCGGCGACCTGTTGAATGGCACTCTTGAGTTCAGGTATACCTTCTCCGGTAATAGAGGACACCCTGACAATGGGGCACCCGTCAAGAAACGTGCCACGCATCAGGTCACGTGTTTCTTCCTCTGCCATATCCACGATATCGCGATCGGTCAGATCAATCCTGGTGATAGCGACCAATCCGCTCTTGACGCCCAGCACCTCCATAATGCGCAGATGCTCACGCGTCTGGGGCATAACTCCGCCATCAGCCGCCACGACAAGCAATGCGAAATCCATACCACTGGCACCGCCGACCATTGTATGAACGAAGCTCTTATGCCCAGGCACATCGACAACGCCGACGCTCAGATCGCTCGTAAATTCCAGGTGAGCGAAACCAAGATTGATAGTAATCCCGCGCTTCTTCTCTTCCTTGTGGGTATCACAATCAATCCCGGTCAAGGCTTTGATCAATGCCGTCTTACCATGGTCAACATGGCCGGCGGTGCCCATTATAAGATGGCGGGGAGAATGGTTCATGCCTGCCCGTGATGACGCTACCTGTCGGTCAAGAGGTATTGATTCATGGTTCATGGTGAAAAGCGTCAGTATCAGAAAAGAGCAACAGCAACGCTCAGTCTTCCAGTTTCAAGTTTCCACTTTCATGCCGCCCAGCACTGCATCAACGATCACAGGGATGTCCTTGTCGTTGATTGTCAGAACATCGAACAGGAGTTTTCCTGCGCGAAGGATCCCCATTACAGGCAGATCTCCTTCAAGTAGTACCTTGAAGAGGCGTTCGGCAGGTGTCTGCCTGGGACTGCCCGTCCCCGACACGTCGAGTTCTACAGCAAAAGTACTTATGCGCAGTTCCGGTAATGTGCCACCGCCGCACTGGCCCTCGCCTTCCACCACTGTCGCCTTCACGCCCTTGGCGCTAAAGGCATCACAGAGGGTGCGCGCCATAGCCTTTACGTCATCGCCAGTCCTGCTGAGCATATCGAACGTTGGGTTGCCACGACCTCCATTGTCGAGATGCTGACGACAGACCGCAGCAAGAGCGGCCAGGGTCAGCTTGTCAACACGCAGCGCACGCATCATGGGCGCTTTTGCCAGCTGCTTTATGACCTCACTTCTGCCTGCTATTATCCCGGCCTGCGGGCCGCCCAACAGCTTGTCGCCACTGAATGCAACAATGTCAGCCCCCATTGCGAGAGCACTCTTCACATCGGGTTCTTCGTCAATAGCCAGAGCTTCTGGCCGATGAAGCAGACCCGACCCGATGTCGTAGAACATGGGCAAGTTTTTTGCCTTGGCGAGCCCTGCAAGATCCTCAATCGAGACCTCCTCAGTGAAGCCGGATATAGTATAATTCGATTTGTGAGCCTTGAAAAAAAGGGCCGTATCAGAGTTGATAGCCTTCTCGTAGTCACTCAACCTGGTTCTGTTGGTCGTACCCACTTCGATCATTCGTGCGCCACTGGCTGCCATGATCTCCGGGATCCTGAACGAACCACCGATTTCTATCAGTTCGCCGCGAGACACAATAACTTCGCGACCGTACGCCAACGTATTGAGTGCCAGCATGACCGCTGCCGCATTATTGTTAACAACAGCGACATCTTCCGCTCCCGTAAGAAACTTGAGGATCTCCCTTACATGATCAGTCCTGTGGCCGCGCCTGCCCTCGAACAGATCACATTCAACATTCGAATATCCCCTGGCAATACTTGAGATTGCTGCAACTGCCTGGTCACCCAGCGGTGCCCTACCCAGGTTGGTGTGCAAGACCACACCCGTAGCATTTATCACAGGCTTGAGGGAAGAGCCACAAATGGCTGCGACCAGGGCAAGGACGTTCGACACGATTGAGGACATTTCAGGGGCCCGGTTGGTTTCCACCGCATTGGCACGTGCCGCACGGAGAGCATGGCGCAGGGCATACTTGACGATCTCCTCGCCTCGCCCCGATATGGCTTCTGCCACCCGATCCTCGACCAGGACCTCGTTCACACTCGGTAGCTCACGCAGTATTTCACTGTTGCTCATAGCCTCAATTCCAGCGACTCCTAATTCTATCGATCAGTTCTCGGTGCTTCCAGCAAGATCATGATTAAGAATTCCGATCTGCACTGATTACTACTCACTTCAAAAGAAACAGAGGGGGCAGGAATCGAACCTGCCACAGACGGTGTTATCCGCCCACTACTGGTTTTGAAGACCAGCCGAACCACCAGATTCATCCCCTCTAGGCCGACAAGGAATCATTACGCTAATACAGATCGATGTCAATCGCGACGAATCGATACCATGCTTTCAATCCGTGATAACAAAGCTCTCAGCCAGAATGATCAGGCAGATTGCTCAAGAAGAAAATCCAGCCAGCTCTCCATGCCCTGCCCCGTCCTGGCACTCACCTGAAACACCGAAGCATCAGGTCGAATTGACCGGAGACTAGCCAAACATGCGTCAAGATCCCAATCAAGATGCTCGACAAGATCCATCTTCGTCAGTAGCACTACTGAAGCCCTGGAAAAAAGCGACGGATACTTGGCTGGCTTGTCTTCGCCCTCGGTCGTAGAAAGGAGCGCCACCTTGAATGATTCACCGAGATCAAAAGAAGAGGGGCAGACCAGATTGCCTACGTTCTCAATGAAAAGCAGCTTGGTTCCCTCTGTCACGACTTCCGGAAGCATGTCGTGCACTTGCGAGGCATCGAGGTGACAGGATGATACTGTTTCAATCTGGACAACAGCCGCGCCCTTGCCTTCAAGACGTTTTGCATCATTGTCCGTTCGCTGATCACCGGCGATAACAGCACACTTCAGTTTTCCATCCAATGCTTCAAGCGTGCGTTCCAACAACATCGTCTTGCCGGAACCGGGCGAGGAAATGAGATTCATTGCCAATACCCCCCGCTCCTTCAGCCAGTTCCTGTTGCACTCAGCAATCTCATCGTTCTTGCCAAGGATCTTGCTCTTAACGGTAACAAGCCTTGTCTGTGCTTCTTCCTTCCTTGCTCCCCCTTCGCACATATCGAACCTCCCTTATGTCTCCAACTCTACAGAAACCAGCACCATCTCGCGACCTGCAACAATGGCAATATCATTGCTATCGCACGATCGACATCGGCCAATGAACGTCTCGGGCTCCCAGCTATTCCCGCATCCCTTGCATTTCACACGTGTAACAACAATGTTGATGTCGAATGTTGCACCTTCAGCGTTCGAACCCTCTGCGGCGAACGGCAGGGCCATTTCAAGCGCATGCTGTTCTACTCCGGAGATCGCACCTATATCGAGGCGGAAGCTATTCACCCGCAGAGCACCTTCTCGAATCGTAATAGCATCCAGCTCCTCAACAAGCGATTGTGCTATTGAGAGTTCATGCATCGTTTCCAGCCTTCGCCACGACTCGAATCGCTACATCGACATATTCCGGCAGCCGCTTTTCAAGCGTGCCAGACAGTCGCATGTCCATTTCGAGCGACTCCGGCTGGATGGCCAGAACTTCTATTCGAGGAATCTGTTGTTCCAGTTCTTCGCCCAAGGCGATGAGCTTCATGATATCGCCTTCGTGAGTAGAGATCCTGCCAACCTGCTTGTTGGATTCCACGTCCTCGGGCGAAAACACACGATAATCACCGGGGTCAACACCCAACATGGCACAGTCGACGACTAGGATGTATTCAGTCGCCTCGTCAAACAGAGTCAGCAACGCCATGCCGTCATTGCCCAGCTCAATGGCTTCGAACCCGACATCGCGCTCATCTACGACAATACGCTCAACTACCCTCAAACCAATGCCGTCATCGTTTTTCGAGTAGTTTCCAAGGCCGACAACATATCGCTTCATAGTTCCGCCGTTAGACCCCGACATTATTCTGCCCGCCTCAAGAGGCGCGCAGATGGTTTATCCGCAATACTGTTTCTGCGCTCTACCCTACTTCTTGAAGGTCACATCAAGATAGTGCGTAGAACATGAAATGCAGGGATCATATGCCCTGACGAGCATCTCAAGCCCAAGCTCCATATCCTTCTCTGCCATATCCTTCTCGAGCATCTCTGGGACAAGCTTCTCCATATCACACTGGATGTTGCCATGGTTCTGTCCCGTCGGAATGATGCAGTTGCCCACTGTGCAGAAGCCTTCGCTATCATACGTATATTCGTGGAAGAGAATCCCTCTTGGCACTTCAGTGGCACCTACCCCCTGATCGTACTTTGTCGGCGCAACAGGCTTCTCATCCTTGAGTCCCTTCGTGAGAAGCTGGTCAATCAGCTCAACACTGGTATAGACCGAATGAACCGCCTCAATGAACTGCGCAATGCTGTTCATGTACGGGTTGAAGCAAACAGCCTTGAAACCAAGGCCTTCAGCCAGCTTTTTCGCTTCCGGATGGAGCTGATCGTAGTTGATGTTGATACGTGCGAGCGCGCCGGCCATGTAGCTGTCCATATTATGCTTGCTGTACTTGGCGGTCGACTGATCTACGACATATTCGTTGGTCACGCTGAGATAGTCTGAAACGTTAATGAGCTCTTTTGTGCCATCAGGCATCAGACAACCGATCTTGCCATCATAGAGTCCGTACTCTACATCGTCGACCAGCCCGACATATTCCGTTTCGCGCGTGAAAGAAGGGATATTGCCGGCCAGTTCGCCAAGCAGCTCATATGTCTTGACTGCATCAGGTACTGCATTCAGAAGTTTCTGCTGCAGTTCCTTCAGAGCCGCTTCGCCCTCGCGCACCGTGCGTGCGGCGCCCGGCAGGGAAGCGAACCCGCCTACAATCGCGCGGGTCGGATGAGTCGTACGACCGCCAATGGTGCTGCCCCACTCGTGCCCCAGCCTCTTCATGCGCAATGCCAGTTTCACAACATCGCCATGGGTCTGGACCAGGGGGAAAACCGAAGAGACGCCCAGCAGATCCGGTGCTACCAGAAAGAACACATGAACCACATGTGAGTCAAAGTTCTCAGAATGCTTGAGAATCCGGCGCAATATTGCTGTCTGCTCGGAGATTTCGATCCCCAGGGCAGCTTCCGAAGCTTTCAGCGACGCCAGCGTGTGACCAACAGCACAAATACCGCAGATACGGCTCGTGATGCGGGCTACTTCACTGTAATGGCGACCACGCACCATCGCCTCGAAGAAGCGTGGCGCTTCCGGCACCTGCCACTGCACTTTTTCCAACGTGCCATCGGTCACATTAACAACGATATTACCATGCCCCTCAACACGAGTGAGATGGTGCACATCAATATTTACGTTCTTACTCATTACGCATCCTCTCTGAAGTTTGCTGTAAACATTCGGGTCTTTTGTTTGGCCCACCGTTCAGGGAGTTTGCCGTTTTCCATCAGAACTTTTTCCATCGACTTCTGATTGGCATCCTGCACCATGCCGCGACATGCTTCGCAGGGAATCCCGTCCGCCGGACAGGGCGCTCCGCAACCTGCCTGGGCTATGGGTCCCAAGCAATAGTCACCTTCGTCGAACCGACATACCGTGCCCCTGCGCTTGCATTCAACACAGACGGGGTAGGACGGAACATATACTTTGGCCGTACCGTGTACGAGCTGCTGGACGATCCCGAGAAATTCATCCTTATCCATCGGGCAACCCTTGACTTCGTAATCAACCTTGATTGCAGCAGAAATGGGCAATGCCTTAGTGGAGTCAAGATGCGGCTTGTCCGCATCAGCACCGTAGACCTCTTGCTTGTAGTCGTCAGTGTGATTCTTCAGCGCATTGATTCCACCGCAGGTTGCACAGCTTCCGTAGGCTACTACAACGGCCGCGCGATCCCTGATGCGCTCAAGCTTTGCGCGATCGCTCTCACGGGTGAAGGATCCCTCGATGAACGCCACATCAATCGGCGCTTCCGTCTTCTCCGTCATCACCTCGCGAAACTCAACAATCTCAATATGCTGAAGCAGCTCGACGAACGGCTCGCCATAATTGGTCAACTCAATCTGGCAGCCTTCGCAGGATGCGAAGTCAAACCATGCACATTTAACTTTAGCCATTATATCGCCTCCTCGAGCTCTTCAATATCCGAAAATCGGAATACCGGGCCATCCAGGCACACGTACTTGTCATTGATCTGGCAATGACCGCACTTGCCGATGCCGCACTTCATGCGGCGCTCCAGATCCACAAAGACATTGCTGTGCGGAATCCCTATACTGACCAGTTTCTGAATTACGAACTTATACATGACTGGCGGGCCGCAGATGATTACATGGGTGTCTGCGTCAAGACCCTCCGCTTTTTCGAACAATGTCGTGATCACACCTACATTGCCCTTCCAGCTTTCATCGGCCTGATCAACCGTTTCCAGACAAGCAACACCATCGGAAGCACGCCATTCAACGAGATCCTCTTCGAAGAGCAGCTCTTTCGGGGAGCGTGTCCCATAAAACAGCGTAAACTTCTTGAATTCATCGCGCCGCGCCATGATGTAGCGAATCAGACTACGTGTGGGACAAAGCCCAATGCCGCCGGCGACAATTAGCACATCCTTGCCTCGCAATTCGGCAAGTGGAAAACCTTTTCCCATCGGTCCTCGAATCATCATCGTATCACCCTCGCCGAGTTCCGTGAGGGCCTTGCTTACCTTTCCGACCTCTCTGACTACTAACTCAAAACTATCGGTTTGCGTCGGGGAACTCGATAATCCCAAAGGGATCTCGCCAAATCCAAATACTCCGGCTTCAACTATCTGGCCTGGCTCGAAATCAAACGTAGAACCGTCTTTCATACGCAGACTGAAATGCGTCTCCGTATCCGTCATTTTCTTTGCAGAGATTATTTCCGCCTCTTTGGGCAAAAACACGTTCTCTGCATTTGATCCACAAGAACAACTCATGCTTACTGCTCCATTATCTTGTTGATGACTACAACCGGGTTCGCTATATCAGCCGTGCAGGCACCCGAACATCTCCCGCATCCCACGCAAGCAGGTCCTCCCAATTGCTCATTGAGATATGCCGCCTTGCGCATGAACCTGTGCCTGAATCTCTCTGCTCGCTGCTCACGGAAGTTCTCGCAACCGCCCTGCACGCTCACCTCCGAGAATTCGGCGGTTAGACATGAATCCCATGTGCGGCATCTTGTAGCCGAAACTCCATCCAGTCCCCATTCGTCCTGCACATCAAAGCAGTAACAAGTCGGACAAACCGTGTTGCAGCTTCCGCATGAAAAGCAATCTTCGCTCAATTCTTCCCATACATCCGAACGGAAAGAGCTACGCATCTTGTCACGGATCTGAGCCGACGTATTTTCCAGTTTCTCAGGACAATTCTCCATTGCCGCCTGGTTGACCTGATCGGCCTCGCCGGCTTGAGCGTCTGTGGCATCGCCAAATTGTCCAAGACCGAGCAACGCTTCGCCCTTGTCGGTCAGGACATCGGCGACATAACCACCCGCAACCCTCGTCAAGAACATGTCATGGCCAATCACCTCAACCTCCATGCAGACCGAGCCGAAGAATGCGTGCTTGTAATGCTTCTGGACACTTGAGCCGACTATCGTTGTCGCACGACGGTTCGCCATGTAGTTCTCATCCACATGCGAATCCGTATAAAACTTGTCCGACATCGCAATGCCTTTGATATCGTATGGATGAACTCCAAAAAGCACCTGGTCAGTCGGGTTAATGCAGCTCTTCGCCTCTTTCCCGTCGAATGTTACCAGTTCCTGCTTCGTCGGGAAGAACGCCACCTTTGGCGGCAGGATGGTTGTGTCATAGTCGAGCATCAAATCGTCGACCGTTTCTAGTTTTTCAAAAACGAACCTCGATTGCTTTGCAACCGGCGCAATCACCGGGCCTCGCCCCATAAGCGCTTCAACAAAGCCGTTCAAGTGCTCGTCACTGATGTAACAACGCTTCATTCCTGATCTCCTTCTACATTTCCAAACATCCCAATGTCACAGACAAGACGCAATCCTCAGGCTTTGCCGACCAACTAAGGGATAAGAATCGGAATCGCCTCGATCTGTTAATTTTTTGACGGTAACAAAGATCAGCTTGCCTGGTCAAGGCGATACAGCAAGATTCGAGCGAAGCGCGGCAGATTACGACATGTCGCGCCCAATGCTAATAAAGTAGGATCAACAGGCTCGTAACCCGTCGACCCTCTCTTTTTGATCACTCTACGGCATGTTGCCCGAATCTCGCGACGGTTGTGACATTGGGGCAACGCGCCGTCTATAATGCTGTTACAGCAGGAACTGGAGACCGACAAGGGTCCAGTCGGAGCTATCGCCCCAACGATGTTCCACGCCTATACGAGCATTCTGGCCCTTTATGAAATAATGCAGACCGGCAGTGTAATCCTCTGTGTTCTCACCAATGTCGGGATCGGTCAGGGACAGTTTACCCGTAACCATGGCATCACCGACCAACACTCCAGACTCGACGAACTGGGTCTTTCCATCAAACGCGGAGTTATCCCACTCATAATACCCGGCATTAACAAGGACTGAAGCCTTGTCGTTAATCGCAAAACTCGACTGAAAGTCGACAACCCAGGCATCCGAATCAACTGCAACCGAATTGGTCATGCTGACGGAAATGATATCGACCATTGTTGCCTCGTCTTGCTGGTCGAAACCGGCGCCGACAATCAGGTAGTTGCCCTTCTTGCCACGCTGGTTCTGGCTGTAGAACCAGCCGCCATTGGCGATTTCGCCTATCAAGTTGACATCAACACGGCCCGTGTAGCGCAGCGGTGCTTCGTCATTCTTGTTGCCTGCGGGTGAATCATATCCATCGAAAGCACCAATACGATAGGCCACCTTCTTGGCTACCTGCCCGTGCAATTCTGCCCCATAGTCACGCCATACGAAAGAATTCACAAACTTGACCGCCTCGGCATTGTAATCGATACCCAGCAGGCTTGCAGCCGACGCACAGTTTTCGAGAGAAAGCGGAAGCAGAATCAGACCACCCTGCAACCACATGTCCATGTTGTCGTTCTTCATCAAGCGAACGTCCATGAATGCATCCTGGATATCCATAGAGGCAGACGCTACGCCGTTCTTACCGGCATTGTCATTATCGGTCTCTACGAAAAACTTCACGCCATCCATCATTTGACCCTGAACAATGATACGGCCGCGACGCAGATAGAAATCTTCATCATCAACAACATCCTTGTTCAACGAGTAATGCGCCTGCCCAAGGAAGCTCAGCGATATCCACGAATCTTCACTTATCTTCATCTCTGGGCCGGCGACAGCAACCGTTACCAGCACCAATGACAAAACAATGACGACCATCAGCATTCTTGAAACATTCTTCATTTTTTCCCTTTCGTCTAACGCAACACCATACACTATGCCTGCGCCTTTGCGGCACAGGCCTACGAACAAACAACAGCTACTGGCTACCCATCCTTTCCCGTTTCCCGTCAAGTTCAAGAAACATGGCCTCACGTGACGCCCCCTGCAATTCAGTTAGCACCTTTTTCTATTCCCCACCATTGCCATTCTTAATCAGACAGGCCAGTTCCTGCAGACTCTCAACTACATGAGCTTCGACCACTGCCACCCCTTCTGGCACCTGAATATGAGTACATGGCACATTCAAAATCCCACAGACTCCCGCCGCAACAAGCTGATCCGCAACCGATTGCGCCGCTTCAGAGGGCACTGATATGATCCCGATTTCCACGCCCTCACTCTTCACTGCATCGGCAAGATCCGACATCCCCATGACCGTCAGCTGCCCCACCTTCTGGCCTATCACTTTCGGAGCTGAATCAAAGATCGCGCACATTCTGAAGCCCTGTCCCAGGAAGCCCCTGTGGCGTGCAAGCGCCTTGCCGAGGTTCCCTGCGCCAACAATCACTATGCTCTTCGTGTGGGTGGTGTTGAGCAGATTGGAGAGTGCCTCGATCAATCGATCTATATCGTAACCGCGCTTGCTGCTCCCCGAGAACTCTACGTGTGAAAAATCCTGGCGGACGGTTGAGCTTGTGAGATCAAGCGCCTCTGCCAATTCATGGGAAGACACCCATGCCTCGCCGTCAGCACTCAGTGCTTTGAGACAGGACAGGTACTTGATGAGTCGTCTCACCACCAGCACGGGCATTTTTGAAGCTGTTCGTGCCTCAGATACTTGCAAGGCAGCACTCTCCCAGTTGTTTGGCTTACATATAGGATTGGGCAACGGTTGTCAATTCATTAACAGCGATTTCTGGAATGGCGTTAGAGAATGAACCGCTACGAAAGGGAGGCATATGGCGAGTGAGAATCTGCGCGATCGATATGTCGCGTTAAGCATATCGATGGTGAGGAAGGTTGTAGACCGTAGATCATAGCCCAAGAGAACTGCCCAGCACTGCTTCTGCCGTTTTGCGGGTGCCAACACGGCGACAGGACAAGATCACGCATCGGCTTTTCCGCCAAATTCGCCATGTCAAAAGAACAGCAGGCCAGCCACCGAACAGCTAGTCATCGGGAGGGAGAGGAACGGACGAGATTGAGAAACGGAGCTGGCATCGGAGACATCTGCGGGCCTCTGCCACAGCGGTCTCAGCATCAAAGGTCGATTCTACTTCCGAAAAATCTTTCGTTCGCATCTTGACGTCCGAAACAGGCGTGGCAGCACGAGTCCTGAACCCAAAGCCCTTATCCACGCCCAATTTGCCGCTCTTGTCAACTTCAGGAGCCAGCGGTTGAAAAATATC
Organism: Lentisphaerales bacterium; assembly: GCA_030622955.1. Lineage (GTDB taxonomy): Bacteria > Verrucomicrobiota > Kiritimatiellia > JAUXFM01 > JAUXFM01 > JAUXFM01. The sequence goes on along the minus strand of JAUXFM010000036.1, from coordinate 4,571 downwards.
ACCCGTTCCGCCGAGATACTTGTCAATAGCCACAGCCGCCGTACGCCCGGCATCCACCGCCTCAACAACTGTTGCAGCACCGGAAACAACATCTCCACCAGCAAATACGCCCCGCTTCGACGCAGCTAGCGTGGAATCGTCCACCGTCAGCCGCCCTCTCTTGTCGGTCGCCAATCCGCACTTCTCCGGCACCGTTGGCTGCTGTCCAATAGCCATCACCATCGAATCCGCACCCATTGAAAATTCGCTCCCCTCAATAGGAATCGGCCGTCTACGCCCACTGGCATCCGACTCGCCCAGTTCCATCCTTATGCACTCGATCTCAATTGCATCACCTCTAGCTTTTACAGCCTGCGGGTTGACAAGGAATTCCATCTTGACGCCTTCATCAATCGCGTATTCCACTTCTTCTTCCGAAGCGGGCATTTCGGCCCTTGTCCGCCTGTACAGCACAACCACCTTCTCTGCCCCAAGCCGTACAGCGGTACGCGCAACATCCATCGCGACATTGCCACCACCAGCCACCGCCACTGTTTTGCCCAGATCGATTTCCTCACCCTTGTTGATCTGCTGCAACAGAGCGATACCGTCGCGGATTCTCTCGCCTTCTTCGCCGGGGATGCCCATGGTCATGCCCTTTGTGGCGCCAACAGCAAGAAACACTGCGTCCGCCCCTTCCTTATAAAGCTCATCGAGCGACTCTATCCGACGGTTCATTGCCATCTTGACGCCAATATCCTCAATATACTTAATCTCCTGATCGAGAACTTCTTCAGTCAATCTATACCTGGGTATACTCGATCGCATTGTGCCTCCCGCCTTCTCGGCGGAATCATAGACGGTGACCGCATGTCCCTGCTTTCTAAGGAACCAGGCGCAGGTGAGCCCAGCGGGGCCTGACCCAATAATGGCAACCTTCTTGCCGGTATCAGGCCCTATCTGCAAGCGCGGCCTCCATGAGCCACTGTCGATATCGGCTACAAAGCGTTTTAATTCCCTGATAGCGATCGGCTCGTCAACATCACAGCGCCTGCAAACCGTTTCGCAGTCGTGGGGACATATGCAACCCAGCGTGAACGGGAAGGGAACGCGTTCCCTGATAACATCCACCGCATCCTGAAATCGTTCTTCCGCGATGAACCTTATGAATCTCGGTATGTCAATTCCAGCAGGACATTCATGTTTGCATGGCACAAGTTCATGCTCCTTGTCGGCAGCCCTGTAGCCACTCTTGTCCGAAAGTGCGCCTGTTGGACACACTTCCACGCAGGCACCGCAGAATCTGCAATCAACTTCACGCAATGATTCATCATAGCTGGTGGCTACAACGCTCTCTGTGCCGCGATTGATAATGCCAATACCGCCCACACCCCTGACATCCTGGCACATTCTCACACAACGCCCGCACAAAATACACATGCTAGGATCGCGCTGGTAAAGTGGGTCATCTGAAAGGATCGGAAGATTCTTTGGCGCAGGCTTGAAGCCTGGCAACAGGTCGCTGGCCCCTACCCAATCGACAACTTTCTCAAGCTGCGAGTTCTCCTTGATCGACTTGGTCTGCTCACTGAGAATCAACCAAACGAGATTGCGCCTGAACCTCTGTAGCTGCTCGGTAGAAGTAGAGACGACCATCCCTTCCTTGATTTCCGTCGTGCAGGCTGGTGGCAGACCACGCATCCCTTCGATTTCAACGACACATATCCTGCATGAACCAACGGGTCTCAGATCCGGATGGTAACACAGGTTGGGTATATAGATATCGCTGGCCAGTGCGGCTTCCAGCACCGTCTTACCGGCCTCCGCCTCAACCTGCCTGCCATCTATGGTGAAATTGATCATCTCTTCCAAATCCAGTGCTGGGATAGGTTCTACTCAATAGCCATGAAGGGACATGCCCTGATGCAACTCCTGCACTCCGTACATTTCTCTAAATCGATTCGTGCGACTTCGCCCTTCTTCCATTCAATTGCATCGACGGGGCATGTCTTTTGGCACATCCCGCACTTGGCGCACTTATCCTCGATTACTTTGAACTTCAGCAGTTCAGGGCATACATGTGCAGGACATTCTTTTTTATTAACATGCAGATCATATTCATCCTGAAAATATCGCATTGTTGTGAGTGCGGGGTTCGGGGCTGTCTGGCCCAATCCACAGAGCGACATACTCTTGACCGTCTCACCCATCTCCTTGAGAAACGTCATATGTTTCGGCTTGCCCCGGCCATCAGTAATCTCGATAAGTACGTCGAGCATGCGCCTGAGCCCCACCCGACAGGGCGTGCACTGCCCGCAGGATTCTTCAACAGTAAACTCGAGGAAGTAGCGCGCAACGTCTACCATGCAGGTCTGCTGATCCATGATGATCATGCCTCCCGACCCCATGATGGCACCCGTGCCAGTGATGGATTCGTAATCGATCGACATATCAGCAAGACTCTCGGGCAGGCAACCACCTGATGGGCCGCCAAGTTGCACCGCCTTGAACTTCACCATCTTCCGTGCCATTCCCCCACCCAGCCCAAACACCAGATCCTTGATCGTTGTTCCCATGGGCACCTCAACCAGCCCCGTATTCTTTACCTTGCCGGCAAGCGCAAATACCTTGGTGCCCTTGCTGCCATCTGTTCCGATCGAACTGTACCAGTCTGCGCCTTTCGCGATGATGTGGCGGACATTGGCAAAAGTTTCAACGTTGTTGATGTTTGTTGGCTTGTCCCAGAGCCCCTTGACTGCCGGGAACGGCGGCCTGGGTCTTGGCAGGCCACGCTTTCCTTCTATTGATGCGATCAGCGCAGTCTCCTCACCGCACACGAAAGCACCGGCACCCTGCATAATCTCAATATCGAACGAGAAACCCGTTCCCATGATATTGTCACCGAGAAACCCTCTTGCACCTGCGTCATCAATTGCACACTGCAGTCGTTTGACCGCTAACGGATACTCGGCCCGGCAATAGATCACGCCACTTGCAGCTCCGATAGCGCGCCCGGCAATTGCCATACCTTCGATCACCGAATGCGGATCGCCCTCAAGTACGCTCCGATCCATGAACGCGCCAGGATCACCCTCATCGGCATTACATACAACGTACTTCTCGTCGCCCTGTGCCTCAAAACAGAATTTCCATTTGAGTCCTGTTGGGAACCCGCCACCCCCACGGCCGCGGAGCCCTGCGCTGGTAACTGTTTCGATGATATCCAGCGACTCCATTGAGACAGCAGTCTTGAGCGCTTCGTAGCCACCCCTGGCAATGTACTCGCCGATATCTTCCGGATCGATCTCACCGCAATTACTCAAGACAATGCGCATCTGTCCCGAAAAGAAATCCTCATAGTCCTTCCCGGCCAACAGCTTCTCCACCGGCCTGCCGCCAACAAGGTGTTCGATTACGATTTGTTCGACGTTTTCCGGCTTAACGAACTCGTAGACCAGCCTACTGTCTTCCGTGACAACGTCGACGAGAACATCACGGAACAGGCCCCGATCACCCACCCTGACAACGCGATACTGCTCATCAAGCTTGTGCTTTTTGATGAGCTCTTCGAACAGGCAGGCGACTTCTACGGCATATGCCGCAATCCCGCTTGTCCCGGTGCATATGAGTATCTTGTCCATCTACTTCCCGTATTCTTGCAATACCTCATCCATCTTCTGCAAGTCGCACCTGCCATAGAACTTTTCGTCGACCATGACGACGGGGCCCATCCCGCAGCATCCGAGACAGGAAACAACTTCAAGCGTAAAGTTACCGTCTTCCGTTGTCTGGTCGATCTCGATGCCCAGCGTGCCCTTCAAGTGATCAAGAATTTCCTTGCCGCCCATAATGTAGCAGGCAGTCCCCATGCAAACCTTGATGATGTGGCGGCCACGTGGTTTCAAGTGAAACTGCGCATAGAAAGTAAGAATACCGTAGATATCGACCGGATAAACATCCAGTTCCGCGGCAATTATCTCAACGGCCTCTTTGGGAACATAGCCGTACCTGTCCTGGACTTCCTGCAGTAGCGGAATGAGCACACCTTTCTTTTCACGATGATGCTCTATCATCCCGACGATGTCGCTCTTCTTAACTTCAGATGTATTCACTGCTGGCATTAGCATTCCTTGCCACAACGTCACTCAATAGGTCTTCGACCAGATCAAGCCTTGAGAAATATGCCAAACCCGCATGGTTTTGTCCATGGAATGTTACCTGCCACATCCAGGTCAATCCTCTTCGTGAATTATGAAGTCACTATTGAAACACTCCGTCGAATCATTGTGGGTCTGTCATGAATGCGGACCCTTGGAGTGCCATTCGGGTCAGTTCCATTATTCAGCCTTCGGATCCCACTCGAACTTCATCTTATCCATAACTTTACATTACAGCATCAGGGGTGTCCGAGTATTGCAATAGAATACTATGTATAGATATATTGCTATGCCAAGCGGGATAGGGAGAGTCCTCCGATCTTTTCGTTTAAACGGGTTGTCACCAACCCCCGGCTCATTTCCTTCGACTACTATGCCCTCGGCTGACTTCTGCTATGCGGTCAGGGTCGATCTCTCGGCCCTCAGTCCTTACGG
>JAUXFM010000061.1 GCA_030622955.1 Lentisphaerales bacterium | reverse complement strand
TTCCGCCTTCAATTCATCTCGCGGCAATATCCATCCCCAAACGAATGAGTTCCCCACCTGCTTCCAGCCCTATACAGCAGCGTTTTGCACGCGGATGAATAATATTACACTACAGGGAAATTCTAGAAGTGTTAGTTATGACCCGTTTCGGATTTCCGAGACTTGCGCGAAGGAGATTGACTTTGCATCTCGCATCCCTCTATACTGAAATTCGCAACTAAAGCGTTTGTGCATGACTGCTATCACGTCATATCACAACTTCACGATTATATATAACGGCTCAATATCTGATATTGTACAAAATAGTTAACCCAATAAATGGTTCGCACGGGAGGACGGGAACGCGTAAGCAGTTCGTTTAAGGGTATCCGAGTAAGAGTGAGGTTGAAATGGAGCGACGAAGTGTAGGGTTGAAGTGTGCAGACTCTTACTCGTACACTTAATCCCACACTTAACCGCTACCCTTACTCGGATACGCTTAACCGACCCACTCCATCGGATTCTGCGAAACCGACGGCGTTTGACAAAATGACGGAGATTTGCGAACAAGCGCGTGGAACCTATCGCGGCTGGCGCCGCGAAGGCTCACGCAGACGTTCGGTGACTGGACAAGAAGGAAAGGTTTGTGGTAGTACTGGAGCATCATGAATACATACACTGCTTTGACAAAACAAGACGGAGATTGGTGGATTGGATGGATTGAGGAGGTCCCGGGTGTCAACTGTCAGGAGCGCACTCATGACAAACTCGCCGCGAGTTTGAAAGCCACCCTTCACGAGGCCCTCGAGTTCAACCGGAAGGAAGCAATTCAGGCTGCCGTCTCAGGCTTTGCAGAAGAACCTGTTACCGTATGAAGCGCAAGCAACTCGTCAAGCATCTCCGCAAGAATGGCTGTGTGTTTATTCGTGAGGACGGCAACCACTCATGGTGGGGTAATCCTGACCAACACCTTCGATCTTCTGTTCCCAGACATTCGGAAGTTAACGATCAGCTTGTACGAAAGATCTGCAAGGATCTCGGCATCCCGTTTGTGAAATGATCAATATTCCACCTTGCATCATGTTAACCTGCGCGTTAACCTATATTCATGTTTCGAGAAGTCATATTCTATAAGAGCAGAGGGAACAGAAGCCCGATTGACGAGTTCCTTGATACCCTCTCGTCCAAGCAAGCACAGAAAGTTGCCTGGGTTCTGAATCTTATTGAAGAAATGAACGTTGTCCCGGGACAATACTTCCAGAAGATGGCTAATACAGATGATATTTGGGAAGCAAGAATTAAGATGGGATCAAACATCTTCCGTCTTCTGGGTTTCTTTGACGGATCTAAATTAGTCGTGATGTCTCATGCGTTTCAGAAGAAAACACAAAAGATACCACGGCAAGCCATACGGCTTGCAGAAGATAGAAAACGGGATTATTTCAGGAGGAAAAAGAAATGAGTGATGTGAAAAAATATATAAAGAAACGTAAAGCCAAAGATCCAGAGTTTGCGAAAGACTTTGACTCTGGATACGAACAATTCAAGATTGGCGTAATGCTCAAGCAAGCGAGAGAATCTGCAGGCATAACCCAAGAAGAACTTGCTCATCGTCTTCGCACAAAGAAGACAGCTATTTCCAGAATCGAGAATCATGCCGAAGATATTAAACTCTCAACTCTGGAAAAGTTTGCGCATGCACTAGGCAAACATCTTAAACTAGAAGTAGCCTAAGATCAGCGAACAAAACATTCGACAGGTATCGTCTGAAACCGCAGTTTCAGATGAACCGTCAATGTAGTCGTTCGGATGTAAGAGAAATTGACAACAACGCTTGACGTGATATCATATTATGATACTATATTATTGAAATGAACAGAAAGCACAAGAGAACCCTTGATAGCATAGTCGAAAAGCCTGAGCGATCGGATATCCCATGGAAGGATATAGAAACGCTCATCGGTGCTCTCGGCGGAGAAATATCCGAGGGCCGAGGATCCCGAGTGCGAATCTTCCTGAATGGCATCCGGGCTGTGTTTCACAGACCACACCCCAAACGAGTAACAGACAAGGGTGTGGTCAAATCAATGCGAAGATTCTTAAAGGAAGCGGAGGTAATATCATGATGGAATACAAAGGGTATATAGGTAATGTAGAATTCGATGACGAAGCCAACATTTTTCACGGTGAAGTTATCAACCTTAGGGATGTTGTCACCTTTCAAGGTGAAGCAGTGAAACAACTCCGCAAGGCATTTCGGGATTCCGTGGATGATTATCTCAAATTCTGTGGAGAACGCGGCGAATCTCCTGAGAAACCTTATTCTGGAAAGTTCATGGTTCGGGTTGAACCTGAACTACACAAGGCTGTCGCCATGCATGCAAAGATTGAACACAAAAGTCTCAACGCATGGGTTCATGACACTCTGGAACTTGCATCAAAATAGAAACCACCCAACCAGAGCATGGTCAAGTATTATCAAAAAGCGCGCTTTTTGAAAAACTGTCATGCGTGACGTTCTGAGCCGACAAGAAACACTTCCTTTACCCCTTGACAGCCGCGTGACCACTAATTAGTATATTAGCGGATACTGAAACAGAGGCGGCTTGCATGGGTGACGCGGAACATATAGTGCGGCTTTGCCGTGCACTGGCAGTGGAGACGCGAGTGCAGATTATTGCGCATCTCCGCGCAGGCGCGCTGTGCGTCGGCGCCCTCGCGGCTCGCCTCAATGTAACTCAAAGCGCTGTGTCCCAACACCTGCGCATCCTGCGCGATGCCGGGCTTGTGCTTCCGGAGCGCCGGGGTTACTTCATTCATTACCGCCTCAACCCGGCAGGCGTTCAGGACTCCGTTGATGCTGTGAGGAGGCAACTTCTCGGCTCTGCCGAGAACGGCCAGAACGAGACAAAACCGAAAGGAGGTGAGACATCATGTGCACGTCGAAAAGCAAATGCGAAAAGCCGACGAACCTGAAGGGCAAGCCGCAGGACTGCTCTGCTGCGCAGGTACGCAAGTGCCACGGAGACGACAAGACGCACCCATGCGCCGAAGCCAAGAAGGCGAAGTAGAGCAAGGAAGGCTCAGAACAAACGGATCGAACGCGACTCCGGCAAGGACGCCGCGGACGGCGTCTTTGCCGGAGCGGTTCATCCGTGGCGTTGTGCGAACAAATACAAGATTCTTGGAACAAACTCGGCGTCAAAATCGTCTCAGCTTATGGTGACAGTCGTATATAACGAGAATGCTTAAAGGAGGGAACATGAATCGAACACACCTGACATTGTCGGCAATCCTGCTTCTTTCAGCACTTGCTGTGCCCGAGAGATCAATGGCCGCAGACCGGTCGGAAAGCACATCAGTGGACACCCTTGCCTCAGGGAACACTGCCTTCGCAGTAAAGCTTTATCGGGAGATTGGTGATGCAAAAGGCAATCTCTTCTTCTCACCCTACAGCATCTCATCAGCGCTAGGCATGACTTACGCCGGAGCCCGTGAAAATACGGCCAGAGAGATGAAGGCCACGCTGGACTTCGGACTGGAACAGCAACAACTACATTCCGCATTTAAGAAGCTGAATCAAGAACTGGCAACTAATGCACATAGAGCCGATCAGAAGCTGAACATTGCGAACGGATTATGCCTGACCGGCGGGGACGTAAGCAAAGAGTTCAAGGCTTTACTGAAGGATAACTATGACGCCGAGCTTTTCACCGGTGGACTGGACAAGATCAACGGATGGGTCAAGCACAAGACAGAAGGGAAGATCGAGAAGATCCTTGAGACACTGGACGCCAATTCGGTCTGTGTCCTCCTGAACGCCATCTACTTCAAAGGCACCTGGGAGAGTCAATTCAAGGAGAAGCTGACACGTAAAGCCCCTTTCAAATTGTCGCCGAAGAAAGAGGTCACGGTTCCCCTCATGTATCAGAAGGGCGATTTTAAGCTTCTCGAAAAGAAGGATTTCCAAGTTGCCGCAATTCCGTACAAAGGGAATCGGATGTCCATGATTGTCTTCCTCCCACAATCAGTAGATGGCCTGACGAACATGGAAAATAAATTGACCACGCAGAACCTGAAACAATGGTTGGCTGAACTGGACAAAAAGCATGTTCAGGAGACACAACTGTTCATTCCGAAATTCAAACTTGAAACCGGATATGACTTGGTGCCCCACTGCAAGAGCATGGGCATGAAGGATGCCTTCGACACCACAGGAAAGGCTGACTTTCGTGGCATGGGGTGGCCGAAAGGAGATCTGTGGATTTCGCAGATCAAGCATAAGGCCTTTGTTGAAGTAAACGAGGAAGGCACAGAGGCAGCAGCCGCTACAGCCGTTGTGATGGCAACAGAATCGGCCCGCCGTTATCCTGTGTTTCGTGCCGATCATCCATTTCTATTCATGATCCGGGACAACCAAATCGGTAGCATCCTGTTCATGGGCAGGATTGTTGATCCAAGTACTAAATGAGATGTGAAACCGCACAACAACGAAATCGACTTTATCGTCGGCAGACCGCCGAAACACTCAGGAGTCTGGCAGGAGGGGTCAGCCCTTAGAATAAAGAATAGGAATTGACTGGTAGTGTGGTGATCGCTATGTTGCTGAGGCATGGCCAGACAGCTTAGAATTAAATATGCTGGTGCGATCTACCACGGGAAGCGCGTGGCAAGAATTGAAAAGGATCTCGGCGTCTTGCAGAGGAACTCGACGTGAAAGGCTTATTTTCTATTCTAAGGGCTGACCCCTCGCCCCGGAAGAAAGCAACCATGGAGGGCGAATGTCCTCATGATCCGCTTTCATAACACCGAAACAGATTGATTTTTTGCCATAAAAACAATAAGACCCTATTAAGCAAAGCGGTTCACCCAATTCCAACGGAGAGTGCTTCTTGGCAGAGAAGGCAATACAGGTAATCCTGATAACAGGCAGACAGGAAGACCGGGATCTGCTCGATGGCCTAATCGAACAGGCCTCAGTTGGCTCGTACCAGTACCAATTGATTCATTCCAGCGGCCTCAAAGATGCCTTTACGAAATGTGATGAAACCCTCTTCGATATTGCCCTCTTGGATCTCGAAAGCAGCAGTAAAGATGGTTGGGAAGGTTTCGAGGCCATCAAGAACCGCATCCCTGAGATCCCCATAATCGTTCTAACGGCACCCAATGACGGTGAGGCAGGTTTTGCTGCCCTTAAATCGGGGGCACAGGATTACCTGGTTAAGGACAAGATTGATGAATCAATCCTCGCTCGATCGCTCCGATATGCGGTCGAGCGCAAGATGGTCGAAAGAACCAGCCAGCAGGCGCTCAAACGCCTGCGGGAGCTTAGCGAAACCAAGTCCCAGTTTGCTGCGGAAGCATCGCACGAGTTACGCACCCCGCTCGGCATTGTCCGCGAGTTCGTATCACTCGTAAACGATGGGATCACCGGCCCGATAACGGACAAGCAAAAGCAATGCCTGGAATCGGCTCTAAGGAACTGTGATCGCATGACAGATTTGATCAACAAGATGCTGGATCTCGCGAAAATCGAAGCCGGTAAGGCCGAAGTCCACCGGAAACAAACTGATCTGGCCAAGATTATCGAGCAGTGCTACGGGGATTTTGTGCCCGAATGCAAGGCAAAGGATCAGGCGCTGACGCTCGAACTGCCACAGAATCTACCTATAGCTTTCTGTGACGGCGGGAATGTCGTGAATATAATCGTCAACCTGCTCAGCAATGCCAAGAAGTTCACGCAGAAAGGTGGAAGAATCACATTGGGTTGTCGGCAGGAGGGACATTTCATTGCCGTTCACGTCCAGGACAATGGACCAGGTATTGACCCGGAAGCCCACGATCGAATTTTCGACGCATTCGCCCAGATCAATCGTGAAGATGGGCCCGGTGCGCGAGGAACAGGCCTTGGCCTGGCTATCACCAAGAACCTGGTGGAACTCAATGGTGGCCTTGTCCAGGTCGAGAGCGCATTGGGCAAAGGAAGTCGCTTCACCTTCACCGTGCCGATCAATGAGCGGGAAGCGCCCAAGCGTGTGCTGATCGTCGATGATGAAGCACACGTGGTCAAGTTCGTGACCCAGATCCTGGAGAGTTCCGGTCTGAACCTTGAAACGCGATCGACCATGAATGGATTGGAGTCACTGATTATCGCCGGACAGTTCAATCCGGACCTCGTTATACTTGACCTGCATCTCGCAGAAGTGCGTGGACAGCAGATACTTAAATCCATCAAGGGCAAGATTTCACAGAAGACCGGTAAGGTGCTGATCATCTCGGGAGACGTTGACTCCCTGGCCGATATCCAGAAACACGGCGCAGATGATTGCCTTGAGAAGCCCTTTTCGCGCGAACAAATGATACAAAAGATCGTTAACCTGCTGGGAATTGAACGGAGGAACAGGTAATCTATATTGCTAGCAGCGAGGAGCATGCAGAATGGCGGACAAGAAGAAGATTCTTATTGTTGAAGATGAACCCGAGTTTCGAATGACGCTGCGCATGCGGCTTGAAGCCAATGGGTTCGAAGTGATAGAGGCCGAAGACGGCGTGATGGGTCTTGAAACGGCACGGAAGAGTGATCCCGACCTCGTCATGCTCGATCTCATGCTTCCCAAGATGGAGGGTTACCAGGTCGCCCGGCTCCTGAAGTTCGACAACAAGCACAAGAACACACCCATTATCATGCTGACGGCGCGATCACAGCAGAGCGACAGGGAGACCGGACTATCCGTTGGCGCTGATGCCTATCTAACCAAGCCCTTTAAGTCCGAAGAGCTTCTTGAAACGATCAACAAGCTTCTTGAATAGTAATTTTTCAGCAGCCTGGGACAGTCACAACATGAGCGACACACAAAGCAAAGCTGCAGAGTGGCCGAATAGTGAACTCGCCGAACAATTCGCGGCCAAGAATCTTCTGACCCCGGAACAGATAGATGCAGCGCTTAAGAATGCTACAGAGAGCAATCTGACCTTTGCTCAATCGGTCATCCGCTTGAGGCTGCTGCCCAAGCAGGAAACCTATGAGGAACTTGCGGCCGTCTATGGCGTGCCCTTCGTTGACCTTGAAACCTACGGTGCCGACCCATTGGTCACATCACTGGTGAGCGAAAAGCTTGCCCGCGAACTGGATGTGTTCCCGCTCTTCACAATCGGAGAATCACTGACCATTGCGCTTACGGATCCCGGCGATATTACCGTGACGGACCGAGTTGCCGCAGCATCCAAGCACAACATAGAGGCATGCCTTGCCACCAGTGAAGACATTCGCGAGGCCATCAACCGCGCCTATGGCAGCAACACAAAGGTGAAGGAGTTGCTGGACGAGATGGAAGACGGTGATGCTACCGACAAGACGAGTATGACAGGATCCGACGCTGCACATGGCGACAAATCGCCCGTGAGCCAGCTGGTCGACCTGATAGTCGCGCAGGCCGTACGTGATCGTGCGAGCGATATTCACATCGACCCCGAGGAGAACACACTCCGGATCCGGTTCCGCATCGATGGCCTTCTCTACGAAATTCCCCCGCCCCCCAAACACCTTCATCCTTTCATAATCTCCAGGACAAAGGTGATCAGCAATATGGACATCGCGGAGAGCCGTGTCCCTCAGGATGGCCACTTTGAGAAGGTCATTGACGGCAGGACCATAGAGGCGCGTGTTTCCAGCATGCCGACCATCCACGGCGAGAACCTGGCAATTCGCCTGCTGGACACTGAGCAGATGGCCATACCGATCGAGCACCTCGGAATAGCAGGGACCGAAATGCCAAAGCTCACAGATATGATCAGACGCCCGCACGGAATGGTCGTTGTGACAGGCCCAACCGGAAGCGGCAAATCTACAACTCTTTACGCGATGCTTGGCAAAGCAAAATCACCCGATCGCCACATCATTACTATTGAGGATCCCGTTGAAAGACGCATGGAGTTGATCAGCCAGACGCAGATCAACGAGAGAGCGGGCGTCACCTTTTCAACCGCACTGCGCAGCATCCTCCGCCAGGATCCCGACGTGATCATGGTGGGTGAAATCCGCGATCAGGAGACTGCCCAACTCGCGATCAGGGCTGCCTTGACAGGGCACCTTCTGTTCTCGACCATCCACACCAATGATGCACCTGGCGTCGTAACACGCTTGATCAACATGAATATTGAGCCATTCCTTGTGGCGTCTTCCCTCGCGGGTGTTGTTGCGCAGCGGCTGGCTCGCAGGATCTGCAGCGAATGCAAGGAGCCCGAAGAGGTATCGAAAGAACTACGGAAGCGGCTTGCGGCCATCGGCATCGATGTGCCTGACAAGATGTTCAAGGGCAAGGGGTGCCAGCAATGTCGCGAGACAGGTTACAGTGGCAGGATCGCCATATTTGAACTCATGAAGGTTACTCCCGCACTCGGCGAGTTAATTATAGACAACGCAAGTTCGGCAAAGGTAAAAGAGCAGGCAATCGCAGACGGAATGGTCACTATCCTCGAGGATGCCGTACTGAAAGCTGCCGAAGGTGTGACCAGCATGGAGGAAGTCCTGCGTATCGCGCAACTTGACCGTGTCGAGGATGTGCCACAGGCGGAACCAACGACGGCCGAGATGATCAATAAACCAGAGCGGCCCAGCGAAGCTCCTGAAGAAAAGAGCGGCCTCGATCTCGACAATTACAAGGACCAGATGGCAAACTGGCTGGCGGAGAAGGGAAGAAGTGGCTAATGGTTATCAGTTATTTGTTATTGGTTTCTCATCTCAACGGCATTCGGCACCCAGCAACCAATAACTAACAACTAATAACCGGCCGCGCAGTGGCCTACGCACATGTACGAAGAATACTGGAAACTCAAGAGCCGCCCTTTCAAAAACACGCCGGATCCCGGCTTTTTCTATCATTCTGTCCAACACGATGAAGCGCTCATGAAATTGAGCTATGCCGTAAACGAAAATATGGGTGGCGCCATGCTGACCGGTGCATACGGTTGCGGCAAGACACTCCTGTCGCGCGTGCTCGTCGAACAGATCAAATCTACCGCAATTCCTGTCACCTGCATCGCACAACCTGACATGTTGCCGCTCGATCTGTTGCGCACACTCGCGCGCGCGATCAGTGATGCCGAGATATCTGCACAACGTTCTGACCTACTTGCTGACGCCCTGCTCGAGGTCATCGAGAAAGGACTGGTAGAGAACCGGCGGGACGGCAAACAGAGCGTCATCATCATTGATGAGGCACACATGATTGACAACCAATCGGCGCTCGAAATGACCCGCCTGCTCTTGAATTTTCAGGACGCTGATGGATTCATGCTAACCTTGCTCCTGATAGGTCATCCCGAACTGGCCAAGCGCGTCACTGCCCTTAAGCAGTTGGCGCAGCGGATACCGATCACTTGCGATCTTGACCATTTCACCAGGGAGGACAGCATGGGATACATCCAGTCGCGCCTCAGAGTGGCTGGCCTTGAAAAAGACCCATTCACAGAAGATGCACTGGATCTGGTCCACACGAATTCAGGGGGCATCCCACGCAGGATAAACACGATGTGCGATGTCAGTCTTGCGCTTGGTGCGGCTCAGCAGGTCACCAACATCGATGCGAACCTTGTAAAAGAAGCCGTCAAAAAATTTGGTGCCAATTAATATCAGAGATCAGTAAAGAAGCATGAGAACTTTCAAGTATAGAGCGCGAAATCAGACGGGCAAAATAGTCGAAGGGACGGTCAGTGCACAGGATACGAATGATGCGCACCAGAAACTTGAGTCCCTGCGACTGCTTCCTGTCGAGCTGGCTCTGGCATCAGGTGCAATCAAGCGACAGTCCATCATTATTGGCGGGCACGTAAAAGACCAGGAGCTGATCGTGTTCACTCGCCAGCTGGCAACATTGCTCAAGGCAGGTGTTCCCGTCCTCCAGGCTCTGCAGGCATTAAGGAAACAGACGGAAAACCCTATCCTTAGCCATGCTCTCGAAGAGATTGAGAAAAATGTGACAGGCGGCGCGAAGCTCTCGGAGGCCATGGCGGAGTTCCCTAAAATCTTTTCACAGGAATATACGAGTATCGTTGTCTCCGGCGAATCAGGAGCCGACCTCGTCGAGGTACTCTACCGGATGGCCGACTGGATGGAACATGAATTCGAGACCAGGACGGAGATCAGCACTGCTATGCGCTATCCCATAATGGTCCTGCTATCCATGATACTGGCCTTTGTCGTGCTGATGCTTTTCGTCATCCCGAAATTCGCGGAATTCTATGGCCGAATGAAAGTGGATCTACCTTTGCCCACCCGCATCATGATAGGCAGCAATGAGTTCATCAACGACAACTGGGTAATTCTGCTCGCCGCCCTTCTCGCGATAATCATCGCGGCACCAATGTCACTCAAGCTCCCGAGCGTCAGATTGTGGTGGGATCGATTCAAACTGAAGGCGCCTATTGTAGGGCCCATCTATCGCAAAATGATAATGTCGCGTTTCTCCCGCATCATGGCCATGCTCGTTCGAAACGGGGTGCCCGTCATCAAGGCCCTTGAAATGGCGCCGACAGTGGTTAACAACATGCACCTCAAGCTAAATGCAGCTGAGGCTCGGCGCGTGATCCAGGGAGGTGGCTCGGTCTTTGAAGGCTTTGAAAGCGCCAAGATCTTCCCCCCCATCATGACTCAGTTGATCGCCATCGGAGAGAAGACTGGCAGCCTGGACGAGATGCTCGACTTCGTCGTCGCGCAGTACGAGATGGACATCAAGTACGAGCTGCGCACACTGAACTCAACGATAGAACCTGTTGTTACCATCATACTAGGTGTTGGTGTACTTTTCCTCGCGCTTGCAATCTACCTGCCCATCTGGAACCTGCACAGTGCTTATGAAGGAACGAGCAAGCAGAAGCCGGGAATCACGAGTCCAAGTGATGTGGGTCTGTAGGATTGCGGATTTGGGATTTCGATTCTGCGGCATTGACTTTGCCCGCCAGATGCTGTACCATTGAAATATGCAAACGGACACAGAAGCAGAAGGCTTTACTCTGATCGAATTGGTAGTAGTCATTGTCCTCCTGGGCATACTCACAGCAGTAGCCATACCCAAGTATGTAGACCTGAGGGACAAGGCGAACGAATCTCATGACCTGGCGCTCTTGGATGGACTCAAGACGGCGACGACCATGCTCTACGCGAGCAACATAATCACTGGTGCCAGCGCCACGAACGAGTACGGTGCTTACTGGCCCACGGAGACTTCTGTCACCAATAATATGACAGAACCAGTGCAATGGCTTTATTACAGCAGCGCTGCTTACGATCCCACCAACGGCATCTGGACCGTGAGCCCGTAAACGCAGAGTGATCAGTTGTCAATGCTCAGGAGCCAGACTATCCACTAATCCCGCCACTGACGGGTCTCCGCTTCGCTCCAACAGTGGGCGCTCGGCAAGGTTCACTCGGAAATGACCCCAAGAGCCGAATCTCATCCCAGGATTTCGACCATAGACCGATGCTTGACAATCTCGACTCTCTATACTACAATTTCGACCGAAAATTCAAATGTGTGCAGACAAGCAATGCGGTGTCTAAAGAAGAACAGAAAGGCAGGGCCAGAATGAAGAACAAATCTGAAGGCTTCACGCTAATCGAGCTCGTAGTCGTAATCGTGCTCTTAGGTATTCTCACTGCAGTTGCCATACCCAAATATGTTGACCTGAGGGACAAGGCGAACGAAGCACGAGACAAGGCCCTTGTAGATGGCCTGAGGGCATCAACCCTCATGCTGTATGCCAGCAATACGCTTTACAATACCACGGTAAACCACACGGGCGTGACGAACTACTGGCCGACCATGATGGAGGTCACCAATAACATGACTGAAGAAACAAACTTGCTCTATTACAGCACAGTAACGTACAATTTTACGAACGGCATTTGGACGGCTAACTAGATCCTTGTTTTTGTATTTGCAAATAAGGCCACCCCTACTAAGGTGGCCCTATTTGTAATGTGAATCAGCGCAATCCAAGCACTGGCCCTGAATGATGCAGAAGAGATCCTCTAAGTACGCGATGCCTCGATGGTTTGTCTCCAGAAGATGCGGTTTTGAAGCGGGTGCTTCAAGCGGCAAGCTGGTGATCATTAATTCACGTCATCATGGCAGTGCAACTTTGGAACGAATATCTCTCGAGGAAACACCTCTTGAATCAAGAATTGAAGGCGATGCCCCCTCCCCCGCTGAAACGACCCGCAAACTTCTGATCCAACACAATCTTACAGGATGCAAGACCACTTTCGTAGCTGACAAGGTTACTGCCACCTGCTTCGCCATGGTTCCGTCGATGACCAAGCATGATTCCGAAGGAGCTATCCTTCTCCAGGCGCGAAAGCTACTCGACTGGGAGGGTTCGAACCCGATCATGGGGCATATGGATTCCGAGTTCGCGCGTGATCGAATTGGAAGCGTTGTAGCGCTGGCCGATTGGCAATCTGTCAATCCATGGTGCAAGCTGATAGAAGGCAGTGGCGGCATAACCGAAGATATTACGGTCCGAGCATGTGCCTACCAGGCGCTGGCAAAACACCAGAACTGGAAGAAAGAGCATCGGGTCGTGCTGGTGGCTGATATCGGAGCATCCTCCGCACGTTTCTACATCCTGGAGAACGAAAAGGTTCGATTCACACGCTCGGTACCAACCGGTGGTGATGATATCACCAAAGCACTCACCACCGAGGTATCCACGGATGAGGGGCCTGTCCGCATGAACACTGTGCTGGCTGAAAAACTCAAGGTCACCGGCCAACTAAAGAGCAATCTCTCGGGCAAGTTCTCAGACCAAGTTTCTTCTTCTGAAAGCAATACTGAAAGCAATAGTGGGACACACAGCCAGAAGTGGCGCCAGCAGATGGAGATGGTCGTCCGCCCTATCGTTGAGCGTATAGCTTCAGAAGTCACCCGCTCAATGCAGTTCTTCAAAGAGAATACCGGAAAGACGGTAGAAGCGGTTCTCATTACCGGCGGAGCCAGCCGCCTGCAGCCACTGCTCGATCAATTGCACACAAAGGTTTCTATCCCAATCAGGAATCTTGATCCTTTTGTGGGACTGGAGTTTTGTGACGATGATGTTCGGAAGTTTGCCCAGAAACACAATGATCGTTTGACTGTCGCTGTCGGCCTGGCACTCGCAAAGCGACCGGAGATCAGCCTGATTCCCGGATACCTGAGGGCCTCGAGGCGTTTTGCGAATTATACCATGCCTGCTGTCGCAGCCCTGCTTATCTTCGGCTTTCTCCCGCTGCTCCTGCTCGGCGTTATGCAATCCGTCACAATTCAGAGACTCAAACACGACAATGAGAAGCAGGCCAGGATCATTTCGACGGATACGTCCGGAAAGAATAAACTGGCAGCACTACGTACAGATCTCGATAGAACGCGCAACGTCAAGCAGGCGCTGGACAGCCTTCTCAGGAGGCATCCTGTCTGGGCAGGGGTCCTGAATTCTCTTGCCCATTCCATGCCCAAGAACGTTGTCCTTACCGAATTATCGACCAAGTCCGACAAGCATGGCCACAGGACCTTGATACTTGAGGGCCAGGTACTTGAAAACGATGACGGCTTTGATGGGGCCGTATCCGCACTTCTGACAAAACTGGGGTCGTCCGTCTTTTTTAAGCAAGTGAGCATGGCACATGCGGATGCCACACCTGCCGACAAGGTGCTGGGCACCTTTGAAGTCAACTGTCAACTGACTTACTGATTGGAGTCATAATTTGCTCGGCTATGTTAAATCGATTGTCGCCGTGATACTGGCTGCCGCTTCCGTCGCGGGAGCCGGATTCTGGTTCGCACGGCAATCAGCCACCGTTGCCACGCTCGAGACCAGCGGTCGAGTGCTCAGGGCACGCACGAAGAAGGAGCAGCAGCAGGAAGCCATGATCAAGGCAACGGAGCTCCAGCTCACGAGAGCCAGGAACGATGTCAGAACAATCGCTGCGAGGCTTGCAGAAGAAGATCAGGGCGGGCCGGAACTGCTGAGGATGATTGTTGAGACCGCATCTGAATCCGGACTTCAGATGACTGGCGCTTCGGAATCCAAACCAACAGAACCACAGGAATCACGCGGTACAGTTGCGATCAGAACGATCTCGTACAGGGTCGGCCTCAAAGGCACCTACGCGGCACTGGTCAAGTTCTTCCAGAAACTGAACTCCTGGGAGCTTTATGCGATCGTGGATTCATTGGACGCATCCCGGCACAGTGATTATGCCAGTACACATGAGCTTGATATTGACATGACTTTATCCATCTATTCGGCCTCCGAGAAATCGCTTCTCGGAACCAACAAGTAATCGGGAACATCATAAAATGGTAGACCAGGCAAAAAGAGACAAGATAGCAATGATCGTGACAATTGCGCTGGTCCCTGTCCTCATCATGCTTCTTTACACGAACATCAAGAACGTTCGTAACCGCAAGAAGGTGCCACCACCAGCGGGGGATACTGCCCCTAAACCGACTGCGAAACCTGTGCCGACATTCGAGCCGCCTGAACCTGAGAACCCTGCCACGATAAAGCAGCAACTTGCCATTGCGGCAGAAGAGCCCTCGCGGGATCCATTTGAGAAACCGGGCCAAAAACCCGTACAGCAGCCGAAAGATCCGACACATAAAAGC
>JAUXFM010000024.1 GCA_030622955.1 Lentisphaerales bacterium | reverse complement strand
CTAAACAAGAATGGCAATGCCTTCCTGTCGCAACTTGTGCTCAATGCATTAAATGTTCCAAATACTGATTGAGAACACTGTCAATCTTGTCGAACAAATCAATTCAGGCGACACCTGAAGGCGCACCTGATTCAGAACGTTCGCTGAAAGGAGAACAATGGACAGACGTAGTTTTTTGAGAATGGGAACGGCAGGGAGCATTGCATTAGTATTGCCTCAGACGTTATTGTCTGCGAAAAAAGTCAACACTCAGAAACTTCCAAACATTATCTATATCATGGCGGATGACCTTGGTTATGGCGACCTGAGTTGCTATGGTGCAGAGAAGATCCATACCCCACACATTGACTCATTGGCAAAACGTGGAATCCGTTTAACAGATGCACATACACCATCCGCAGTTTGTGCGCCGACTCGATATGGTGTTCTTACTGGACGCTATTGCTGGAGAGGCCGACTGAAAAAAGAAGTGCTATGGAGCGGGTATGAGCGCTGCTTAATTGAAAAAGGCCGGAAAACGATCGGCAATATGATGCAGGAGCAGGGGTACAGAACAGCGCAAATCGGCAAGTGGCACCTTGGCTGGGAAGATAAAGAGCCTGTTGATTATTCGAAGGGAGTTCTAGGTAGAGGGCCAAGAGAGCTTGGATTTGACTACTCCTTTGTTACTGCAAGCTGCCACAATATGTATCCTCTGACATTTGTCGAGAATCATAAGATTCTCAGCAAACTGAAACCAATCGACTATGATGTATATTATCCTGAGAGCAAATCAATCCCTAAACAAATGATTACATGGCACAAGACTCATGTTGATGGACCGATGTTGATTGCCGATGATTGGAAACCATACGATGTAGACAAGATCTACACAGAAAAGTCTATTGATTTCATCAAAACACATGTTGCCGGCAAAAGTAAGACTCCGTTTTATCTGCATCTCACACCTGAAGCTCCTCATAGGCCTAACATCATGCCCAAATTCATTCAGGGCACGAGCCAAGCTGGCGAACGTGGTGACCATGTGCGCATGGCGGACTGGATGGTCGGGCAGATAGTCAAAGCACTCAAGGCTCTGAAGATTGACCAAGATACTCTAATAATATTCACGAGTGACAACGGGCCAAGACCTGCGGGGCGGGATGGCCCAAAACACGGTGGGCCGGACAAGAAATTTGGACACAAAAGCGCCGGAGAATTGCGTGGATACAAGGCTCAGCTTTGGGATGGTGGGCATAGAGTTCCATTTGTTGCCTGTTGGCCGGGCAAGATTGAACCGGGAACCCAAAGCGACACGCTTATTTGTCTAACCGACATGATGGCTACTTTTGCGGCGATGACGAACTACGAACTCAACAAGGATATGGGGGAGGACAGCTTTAATGCACTCCCTGTACTACTCGGAAAGAAAGAACCCATACGAGATTCGATAGTGCATCATGACTATAGCGGAAATTTTTCCATCAGAAAAGGGCCATGGAAGCTTGTTCACGGGAAACTATTTAACATCAAGGACGATGTTCAAGAAAAGCATGATCTCGCTGGAGAACATCCGGTACTCGTGAATGAATTGAAAGCATTACTAGATGAACATATTAAGGCAGGCAAAACAGCGAACCATTCCATGCCGACGACGCCAAATGGCGCGCCTGATGGATGACGTCCGCGAAAATATTACCAAAATCACCTGTCGACATGTATATATAGTATAGTACATTATTAGTATGTGGGAGACATACGAACATCATGCGTTAGTCAGGAAGCTTCCCCGAATACCCGAGGACGTCCTGAAACGATATGAGAAGTGGAAGGATGTTGTCGCTATCTCGGGCCCTGAAGGCCTGAGATTGATTAAAGGATTTCATGATGAGGCGCTAAAAGAAAAGTGGCACGGCCATAGGTCTTCACGACTCGGCAAGCAATACAGGTTGATTTATAAGATCGAAAAGAAAGTGTTGTACGTAAAGGTTATTGATATTACCCCTCATGATTACAGGAGGAAATGAAATGAAACACTATAGAAAAGCAAAAAGGACAATCGTTGTTTCTGTTGGTGAGTCGGTTAGAATCATGCGGGAGCTTCAGGAGCTCAGCCAAGCGGAACTTGCAGATCTCACTGGTATTCCGCAATCTACGATTTCCGGAATAGAGAACGACAGGATCAATATCGGAGTGGAGAGAGCTAAAGTCTTAGCGAGAGCTCTCAAGTGCCATCCAGCTGTACTGGTTTTCCCCGGATGGGAAATCAAAGAGAAAACAGCAGCCTAACAAGACAAATTCAGCGTACGCGGAATACCGCGCCGCTCATTTGCGACGTTCATATGGCTGAAAAAGAAAAATGAGTCAATCTACACAGATGAGGGGTCAGCCCTTAGAATAGAGAATAAGCCATTCATCTCGAGCTTCTCTGCAAGACGCGAAGATCCTTTTCAATTCTTGTCACGAGCTTCTCTAGGCCATCACATTTCTTGATCCTAGTAGACAGAGCTCGAAGCTGACAGCTCACAGCCACCCCTGTTTTCATTCCAAGCACTTTCGCCGCCGCTCTCTGCGTCAAACCCGAATACTTGCATAGCATTGAACTTGCCAACGCTCTGTGCGTGGAGTCTCTCCTCCTTCTCAGGAGGTCCGCCCTCTCCACCTTTGCCCGCTTGGCTACAATGTCCAGAACCACATCTTCGGGAACAAACGTTCCAAGCTTTCTGAACGACACATCTTCAGCCACTTGCCTGTCCTGCAACAATTCAGCATAACGACTATCCACGTATTCCCTGAACTTCTCGCTACCTATACACCTCGGAGACCTCTCAAGGTCCACCAGAAACTCCTCATCCTCTGTCTCGATGCCACTCTCCACAAATCGCCGATAGCTGCATTCCTTGTCCTTTTTCCTGCCACCTACCAGCTCAAACATGGGGCCATAGTCCACGCATTTCAGCTTGCCACTCGAACCTATGTAGCCCTGATAGCTGCTCCAGGTATAGCCCCTCAAATGCTTAACCTTTTCCGCCCTAGTTAGCCCCAAAAACCTGTTGATCTTGACGGGGTTGAGGTGGACATATCGACTAAGTTTGAGTAAGTACTCGTCACCTTCCACAAGACGCGCCGAATATCTTCCCTGCGTCACATGTCCGTGTCTACGGTGCCGCATATTGAAACAGACTCCATAGCCTGTCAGCACGTTTTGCATGAACTGACCAAGATTGCCCATAGGCGTTTCAAGCACCAGATGGAAGTGATTGCTCATCAGGCAGAACAGGTAGACCCGCACCTGGCACCGTTCGGACGCCTCTCCAATCCGCGAAAGCAGATAACGCCTGTCAACGTCATCCTTAAAGATATTCTCCCGCCCATTGGCTCGGACGGTCACGTGGTAGATCGCACCATCATATTCAATTCTAAGTTGTCTGGCCATATCTCAGCAAGATAGCACCCACCACACGCCGAGTCAATCCCTATTCTTTACTCTAAGGGCTGACCCCTCAAAGCTTGACCCCTCAAAGCTTTAGGGATTGACCCCGAAGAGTGGTCTGCTAAGATGTCGGCTTTTGCTGGAGAGACCATTTACTAATGAAGTGGACGACACGCCTGAACGCCGCAGTGCTCATCGCACTCGCCCTCATCTGTGGGTGCAGCAACAATCCCTATCGTTCTGGCGAGACAGAGGAGCAGACATATTTCAGCTCGTTCAGCCGGGCACCCGAGAAGCTGGATCCGGCAAGATCCTATTGGATGCACGAATCGGCCATTATCGACCAGGTCTACGAAGCAGCTTTCGAGTATCATTTTCTCAACCGCCCTTACGAAATCGTCCCACTGACGACCGAGTCAATACCCAAGCCAATCTACTATGACAAGAAGGGCAAACTACTGAAGCGCAAGGACCCGGCCCCTGAGAAGATCGGTCGAGTGGAATACGTGATCAAGGTAAAGCCGGGCATCATGTATCATGACCACCCCTGCTTCGCCAAAGACAAGCAGGGTGAGCCGATCTACGCTAATGTCACGCTTGCGGACATCAAAGGCTATGACCTCCCCAACGATTTTGAGTGCAAGGGCACGCGAGAGCTCGAAGCCAGGGATTACGTCCTGCAGATCAAGCGACTCGCTGATCCCTCTATCTCCTGCCCTATCTACAGCACCATCAAGAACTACATGATCGGCTTTGAAGAGCTGCACGATACCTATGCGAAAATGTTCGAAGATGAGCGCGCCAAGCGAAAAAAGGCAGCCGGCGCAAGTTACAACCAGGAAAAGGACGAGCAAGAGAACCCGTTCATTGTCGACTATTTGGGCCCGGAATTCGAGGGAGCCCAGGTCCTCGACAAATACACCTATAAAATTTCCCTCAATGCAAAGTATCCTCAAATCCTCTACTGGATGTGCATGCATTTCTTTGTACCAATGCCCATTGAAGCACTTGAATTCCATTGCCAGGCAGCAATGATCGAGAAGCATATCGTGCTGAACCGCTGCCCCGTCGGTACCGGCCCTTACGTGCTGACCCGCTTCAAGCCGAATGAAGTAATGGAGCTGAGGCGCAATCCCAATTATCACGATGATTTCTATCCCAGCGAAGGTAATCCTGGTGATCGCGAGGCCGGCTACCTCGACGATGCTGGTAAACGCCTGCCAATGATCGAGCGTCAGGTCTACCGCATGGAAAGAGAAAGCATGTCGCGTTGGCGCAAGTTCCTGCTGGGCTATTACGACAGCTCCGGGGTCGCGAGCGATGTCTTTGATTCGGCCATAAATATGCAAATGGGCAGCGAAGCGATGCTCTCGGATGAGATGAAGGACAAGGGAATCAAGCTCCTGACCTCTGTGAGTCCCGATCTTACATACACCCAGTTCAACATGCTGGATGACGTTGTTGGCGGGTACTCAGAGGAGCAGTGCAAACTGAGGCAGGCAATGTCAATAGCCATCGATCACAACGAATACCTCGACATCTTCATGAACAGTCGCGGAGTTCTCGGCCAAGGGCCGATACCACCAGGCCTGTTCGGCTACCGAGACGGCAAGGAAGGCACCAACCCATACATCTCCAAATGGGACCCCGTGAGAGAACGACATGTTCGAAAATCGATCGAATATGCAGAACAGCTCATGGTTGAAGCTGGCTATCCCAACGGCCGCAAACCTGACGGCACACCACTCACCGTGCATTACGATCACAGTTCAAGCGGCGACCCGGGGTTCAGGGCGCAATTCAAGTGGATGCACAGAAGACTGCAACTGATCGGCATTGAGCTCAAGGAACGGGGCACCGACCTCACTCGCTACAGACAGAAACGCCAGAAAGGCAACTGGCAAATCATGCGTAACGGCTGGGTCGCTGACTATCCTGATCCAGAGAACTTCCTTTTCCTATTCTATGGCCCTAACAGCCGAGTCAAGACTGGTGGCCCCAATTCCACGAATTATGACAGGGAAGAATACAACGTGCTCTTCAAGGAGATGGAAAGCATGCAGAATGGCCCGGAACGCCAGGCTGCCATCGACAAGATGATGAAGATCGTCCAGCATGATGCTCCATCAATCTGGGATCTCCATCCAGTTTCATTCCAACTCTTCCATTCCTGGTACAAGAATAACAAACCACACAATATGTCTTCAAATCTCGTCAAGTACCAGCGCATTGATCCAGAACTGCGTAGGCAGATGCAACTCAAGTGGAACAAGGCAATTCTCTTGCCGGTATACCTGCTGATCGCCCTCGGCCTGCTCGCAATAGTGCCTGCCGCAATCACAATTTACAGACGCGACAGGGGGTTATAGCAATGCTGACCTACATCATTCGTCGAGTCCTTTATGCTATTCCCATTCTGCTGGGCGTCAATCTCATCATCTTTGGACTCTACTTTGGCTTGAACAGCCCCGACGACATGGCGGAGACAATTCTCGGCGAGAAACGAGTCACACAGGAACAGATAGATGACTGGAAACGCCAGCACAATTACCATCTGCCAAAGATGTACAATACTGAAGAAAGGGGACTGGGCTTCTTCACTCAGACGATATTCTGGCAGAAGAGCATGCGACTTTTCATTTTCGATTTCGGCAAATCTGACACCGCTGAAGGAAAATCCATCGGCGACGAAATCAGATCGCGTATTCCCAATTCTCTCGCCATGACGATCCCTATCTTTCTAGCATCTCTCTTCGTCAACCTGTTCTTCTCTATGATAGTTGCCTTCTACAGAGGAACATATCTTGACAACTCAATGAGATTCATATGCGTGTTCATGATGTCTATTTCAGGCATGTTCTACATCATTGGCGCACAGACAGTAGCCGCCCAGATGCTGAAGCTGGTGCCCATATCGGGCTTTGATGCTGGCCTCTACAAGATCAAGTTTCTGATTCTGCCGATTCTGGTTGGCCTGCTCAGATCTTTCGGTGGTGCGGTGCGCTATTACAGAACCGTCTTCCTCGAGGAGATCAACAAGGATTATGTCCGCACCGCACGCGCGAAGGGATTAGGTGAAAACAAAGTCCTTTTCAAACATGCACTGAAGAATGCGATGATCCCCATTCTCACGAATGTCGTTGTTGGCATACCATTCCTTATCATGGGCAGCCTCATGCTCGAGCGATTCTTCAGCATTCCTGGGCTGGGTGGCTACATGATTGATGCCATAGGCAAACAGGATTTTGCGGTCGTCAGATCCATGGCCTTCCTAGGATCAGTACTCTACGTTGTGGCACTGATATTCGTCGACATAAGCTACACTCTTGTAGATCCTCGAGTCAGGCTCAAATAGCAGACAATATTATGAAAGAAACCATAACAGCAATCTGGAATAACTGGTACTTCCAGGATTTCCTTGTGCTCTCGCTCGCGGGCACACTGACTTTTGTTGGACTAAAACTGGCAAAGCGTGATTTCTGGCAAATCGCTTTCAGACAAATCTTTCAACGCTGGTCTGTGCGAATATGTTTTACCATCCTGACCCTCTACACAACAGTCGCAGTACTCGACAGCATCGGCTATCATCCATACCTTCGCGACAAGGACGGCGACATCGAGCTGCACCCGGAAACTAAGCAACCGGTCGTTGATTCAAAAGGTGTTAGCGTCTTGGACATTGTATTGAGACCTCTTAAGAACAACGCGGAAAACACCTTCAGCGCCCCCCTGTCTGACCAGGAGTTCGCAAAGATGACTTTCACGACTGAGGAAGGAGAGGTCGTGCGCGACTACAAGCCTCTAGATCATCCAGGCAAGCATCTGCTCGGAACTGATCGTATTGGCGACGACGTACTCTACCTTTGCCTGAAAGGCATTAGGACCGGCATGGTGATCGGCGCCCTTACTACACTACTGGTAATTCCCTTCGCCCTGTTCTTCGGCATCGTAGCCGGCTACTTCGGTGGCTGGGTCGACGATGTTGTACAGTACATCTACACAACTCTCTCATCTATACCCCCCATCCTATTGATAGTTTCCTTCATGGTCCTCTTTGAGAATCCCGGCCTCCCCCAATTGGTGTTCATTATGGGCATAACGTCCTGGACGGGGCTTTGCCGCGTCCTCCGCGGTGAAACGATGAAACTGAGGGAAGCTGAATACGTTCAGGCCTGCGAAGCAATGGGCGTGTCTCGCGCAATGATTATGATCCGCCACATCGTTCCTAACGTAATGCACTTGGTCCTGATAACGGTTGTCCTGGGCTTCTCGGGACGCGTGTTGGCTGAGGTCGTACTCTCCTATATCGGCATCAGTGTTGGCGCAGAGACAGTATCATGGGGAAGTATGATCACCGGAGCCCTTCCCGAACTCAGCCGTGACCCGGCCATCTGGTGGCAGATTGTTGCGACCTTCTTATTCATGCTGGGGCTCATTCTCCCGGCCAATTTGTTCGGCGATGCATTACGTGACGCACTCGACCCAAGACTAAGGACACGATGAGCAAACAACCCATACTGCAAATTGAACAGCTCCGGACCTACTTCCAGACCGGTTCAGGAATAGCCAAGGCCGTTGATGGCGTCAGTCTCAATATCAACAAGGGCGAAACATACGCGCTCGTCGGCGAATCCGGCTGCGGTAAATCTGTGACAGCGCTTTCTATTCTGCAGCTGGTCGCAAAGCCTGCCGGCTACATTGCAGGTGGCCGCATTCTCCTGCATGGCCAGAATGTCGCACAATTGCCGCCTATCGCCATGCGCAGCATCAGAGGCAACCAGGTATCGATGATCTTCCAGGAACCCATGACCGCGTTGAATCCCGTCTTCACAGTAGGCAACCAGATCGCAGAAGCCATCCTTCTGCACCAGAAGGTTACCAAAGACAAGGCACGGGCTATTGGGATCGAAATGCTGGACAAGGTGGGCATACCCGACCCCGACGAGCGATACAGCGAGTATCCTCACCAGATGTCCGGCGGCATGCGGCAACGCATTATGATAGCCATGGCGCTGGCCTGCGAACCCGAACTTCTCATCGCTGATGAGCCGACCACCGCTCTTGATGTCACGATCCAGTCCCAGATCCTCGATCTCATGAAGGATCTGCAGAAGGATATGGGCACGGCAATCCTCCTGATAACTCATGACATGGGTGTAGTTCAGGAGAACGCTGATCGTATTGGCGTCATGTATGCCGGCAAGATAGTTGAAGAAGCCTCGAAGCAGGACATATTCGCCAATCCGTCGCATCCATACACGAGACTACTCCTTCGCTCCATCCCGTCCAAGACAAAGCGCGATGTGGCACTGGCGACAATCAAGGGAAGAGTGCCAAAAGCTACTGAATGGCCAAAAGGCTGCAGATTTGCCGCACGCTGCCCGCTGGTCATGGCGCGATGCCAGGAAGAGGATCCCGAGGAATTCGATGTGAGTGGCAATCACACCGCGCGCTGTTTCCTGCTGGACAAATCCACCGAAAGCCCCGATCTGAGCATTCTGGACAAAAGAGATCCGACCCCGGCCAGTGCTCTGGATGCTTCTGTGTGTCGATTCAAGACTACTGACCTGCAAATGCATTTTCCGATCCGTAAAGGGCTCTTCAAGCGCATTGTAGGTCAGGTGAAGGCCGTTGACGGCGTAAACCTTTCGATCCACAAGGGCGAAACACTCGCACTTGTTGGAGAATCAGGCTGCGGCAAGACCACCGTTGGCAAATGCATCGTCAGACTTTACGAACCATCAGGTGGTTCGATGCTGTATGGTCGCGATGAACTGACAGGGCTGGATCGTCTTGCGCTGAAACCATACCGCAGAAATATGCAGATGATCTTCCAGGATCCTTTCTCATGCCTGAATCCTCGCATGATGATCGGCGAAACGATCATGGAAGGCATGGAGACCCACAGTATCGGTAAAGACAGAGCTAGCCGTTTGGAAACA
Organism: Lentisphaerales bacterium; assembly: GCA_030622955.1. Lineage (GTDB taxonomy): Bacteria > Verrucomicrobiota > Kiritimatiellia > JAUXFM01 > JAUXFM01 > JAUXFM01. Next base: position 16,114 of record JAUXFM010000024.1, on the reverse strand, counting down.
GCGCGGGGCCTCTTGCCCAAGGTCGGCCTGGATCCTGACATGCTGAGTCGCTACCCCCATGAATTCTCGGGCGGCCAACGCCAACGCATCGGTGTTGCCCGCGCATTGGCAGTCGAGCCGGAACTGATCATTTGCGATGAGGCTACAAGCTCGCTTGATGTCTCGGTCCAGGCCCAGATCCTGAATCTTCTGAAGGATCTGCAGAGCGAACTCGGACTTTCCTACCTGTTCATTACACATGACCTCGGCGTAGTCGAGTACCTGGCCGATCGTGTTGCCGTCATGTACCTGGGCAGGATCGTTGAGGAAGGTACTACCGAAGAGATCTTTCAGTCACCTGCACATCCTTACACCAAGGCGCTTCTGTCAGCGGTGCCTCAGAGTGACAAGGAGACGGGAGCGAAGAAGATTACACTGGAGGGAGATGTTCCCTCTCCTATCGATCCACCGGCTGGTTGTCATTTCCATCCACGTTGTCGTGAGGTTCGTCAGGAATGCCCGAAGAGCTATCCCTGCAAGGCCAGGCTCACCGAAACACATTCCTGCAACTGCATACTATACGCCAAGTAAGCAATGCCACCGGAAAAGGCTTTCTCCGAATTCTGAAGAACGGCTCCCCGCCGTTAGAAAAGAACCGGCAGAGCAAGCACTGGATTATAGTACTGAGAGTCCTATGTGCCCTGCAAGCTTTGTACGTGCCTAGCGTGGCTAAAGAGATACTGCAACAGAAGGGCTGTTGCAAAGGGGTATGATCAAGAATAGCGAAGCAAGGTACAGCATCACGCTTTCGATGCAGGTCTCAGGAATCTCATATTCCTGCGTTTGCCAAAACCAGCTGTAGCATTTCCTTGAAACTGCCGCTAGGGCGCAGGTACCGAAGCCGATACAGGCTCAGCCTCATCCGTTACCGGAGGTATTGCTGAAAAACCACCCGTATCCGTGGATGTGGCCGCTGGCTCGTCACTAATGTCATCCAACACGGAACCTGTTGAAGGGCTCGATGAGACTACGTGAAGAATCGTCGTGTTCAGCAGGAAAATAATGGCTAGGACAATGGTGACCTTGGTCAAGACATTGGCTGCCTGTGAACCGAACAGGGCTTCGCCCATGCCGGAACCAAAGGCAAGCCCAAGGCCCTGCTCTTTGGTCTTCTGGATCAGGATGATCCCAATCAACAATATAGCCACAGCCACCTCAACCACCAACAATATGGATCTGAGAATCACCATTGTCATCTACCTCCCAGTGGGTTGCCCCGTAACCAATTCCGCAGCAGCCTGAACGATCTCAACGAATGACCTGGCCTCAAGCGCAGCCCCACCCACCAGAGCGCCATCAATATCCGGCTGACCGAACAATTCCCTGGCATTGCCGGGTTTGACACTGCCACCATATTGGATCCTGATGGAATCAGCAGTATCTTTGTCAGCCATTCCTGTGAGCACTTTTCGGATGAAATCATGGACTTCCTGCGCCTGGTCAGGTGTGGCAGTGCGGCCGGTGCCAATGGCCCAGATAGGCTCATAGGCAAGGAGTACGCCCCCAAGGTTCTTATCCAGTCCAACAAGGCTGTTTTCTATCTGAGACTGAACGACGTCCTTTGTCTTGTCCTCATCACGCTGCTCGAGGGTTTCGCCCACACATACGATCGGGATAAGATTTGCCTCTATGGCAGCCTTGAGCTTCCTGTTCACGACCTGGTCGGTCTCGCCAAAATAGGTCCTTCTTTCGCTATGGCCCAGGATGACGTAGCGGCAGTAAAGATCGCGCAGCATCGCGGCTGATATTTCACCGGTATAGGCCCCATCCTTTTCCCAGTGCATATTCTGGGCACCGACTTTCATTGAAGTATCGGCCACAGCTTCCGACACAGCCGCAAGCCCTGTGAATGGTGGGCAGAGCACAACATCAACTTCCCTGCAATCGTGGAGTCCACGCTTAATATGACCGACTAGCTCTGAGGCTTCGGAAACTGACTTGTTCATCTTCCAATTGCCGGCAACGATCTTCTTCCTGATCTTCATGTGTGATCCCTTGTCTTTCTATGTGTCCGATAAAGCTGCCAAACCGGGCAGGACCTTACCTTCAAGTAGCTCAAGGCTGGCGCCGCCGCCTGTACTAATATGCGACATCTTGTCTGCCAACCCACTCTTGTTCACAGCGCTCGCGCTGTCGCCGCCGCCGATGATACTGACGCATTCGCTTTGCGCAACTGCACGAACCATCGACATTGTTCCTTCCGCAAAAGGCGCCATTTCAAAACAGCCCATCGGCCCATTCCAGACTACCGTTTTCGCGCCCTTGATCTCACCACTGAACAACTCAATAGATTTCGGTCCGATATCGAGGGCCATCCAGCCATCTTCAATGCATGCCTCATCAACTATCTTGGTCACAGCATTCTCACTAAACTGGTCGGCAACAACATGGTCGACCGGCAGCAGAAACCTGACACCTGCCTCTTCCAACTTCGCCATAGTGTCACGTGCCACCTCGATTTTGTCCTCTTCAACCTTGGAATCTCCGACAGGGATCCCCTTGGCCCTGTAGAACGTGTACGCCATCGCACCACCGACTACGATGGCATCGACCTTACCCACCAGATTGGTCAGCACATCAATCTTTCCACTGATCTTGGCGCCACCAATCAAGGCCACAAAGGGCTTGGCTGGAGCTTCGACCGCATTACTCAGGTACTCGATTTCCTTTTCCATTAGGAAACCGGCTGCGCATTCGGCCATGAACTGAGCCACAACGGCTGTTGAGGCATGCGCTCGGTGCGCCGTCCCAAAGGCATCGTTCACGTAAACATCGCCCAGTTCTGCCAATTCGCGCGCGAAGGCTTCCTGTTCGGATTTCTCCACGCCTTTCCCCTCTTCTTCAGGATGGTAGCGAAGATTCTCAAGCAACAGCAGATCGCCCGGCTTCAGCGCCGATGCTGCTGCCTTCACAGCATCGCCCACACAATCCTTAACGAACATCACGTCTTTCCCAAGGATTGCCTGGAGGCGGTCCGCAACAGGTTTCAGACTCGCCTCGGGCAAGACCTTTCCTTCAGGCCTGCCCAGATGGCTCATGAGTACCAGTGATCCGCCCTGATCCAGCACATGCTGGATCGTAGGCAGTGCAGCGCGGATGCGCGTATCGTCCGCGACTTTCCCGTTCTCGAGCGGCACATTGAAATCAACGCGCACGAGAACACGTCTTGCCTTCACATCGATATCGCGCAGCGTCTTCTTGTTCACCGAGCAATCCTCAACAATGTTTCCTGATCCGGCAGACCCGACTAGAGGGATGCCAGCTTCTTGAATATATCGACACAACGACAGGAATAGCCATACTCGTTGTCATACCATGACACCAGCTTCACCATGCGCTCGCCGATCTTCATCGTGCAAAGCGAATCAAAGATGCTGCTATGACTGTTTCCAATGATGTCGACGCTGACAAGTGGTTCTTCGCTGTACTCAAGAATTCCTTGCATGGGACCTTCAGCGGCTTCCCTGACAGCAGCGTTAATCTCCTCAACGGATGCATCCTTCTTGAGTGTTACCACCAGGTCAACGAGCGATCCGTTGTGCGTCGGTGTCCGAACAGCCATGCCATTCATCTTGCCCTTCAGCTCGGGAATAACAAGGCCTATGGCCTTTGCCGCGCCAGTTGTCGTAGGAATGATGTTCACGGCTGCTGCACGGGCCCTGCGCAGATCCGAATGCGGAAGATCGAGGATCATCTGGTCATTCGTATAGCTGTGGATTGTCGTCATCAGGCCTTCTTCAACGCCTATCTTGTCATTAATAGCCTTCACCATCGGTGCCAGGCAATTCGTGGTACAGGACGCATTCGATACGATCTTTGTATCTACCGTAAGGTCTTCGTTATTGACTCCAAGCACCAGTGTCGCATCAACGTCTTCCGGTTTCTTCGAAGGAACGCTGAGCAGAACTCTCTTTGCCCCTGCTTCAAGGTGCATCTGAATCTTGTCTCGGGTACGGAACACTCCCGTGCTCTCGAGCACAACATCAACGCCCAACTCGCCCCAGGGAAGCTTTGAGGGGTCCTTCTCGGAAAGGACTTTGACCTCTTTGCCATTGACAATGATTACGCCATCCCTGCCTTCGACTGTGCCCGGGAAAATTCCATGCGTGGAATCGTACTTGAGCAGGTGCGCAAGGGTCTTTGCATCCGTCAAATCGTTCACTGCAACTATCTCGACTTCGGGATCGTTGTGGGCGATTCTGTAAACAACCCGACCAATTCTGCCAAATCCGTTAATACCAACTTTTATTGCCATTCTAACCTTCCTCCTCTTTCTTATGTCAAACACCTGAAGTTATGCAGATAACCTGCGAAAATAAGCTCGTCAACTGGACCAGCCCTTTAAGAAGTCAACAAGGCTATATGAGACCGGCCTCCCCGTCAATCCGACATTTGACAAAAATGCGGTAGACCCAGGCAACGCGCATGCGGTTGGCCGCAGTCCATGACTGCTTGACTCTGCCCGTTTTCGGGCTACTATGTAGTCTTATGTTGGCCGGGTCAGGGAGGCCCCTCAAGGCCAAGCAGCCACGCGATTAGTGGGCAACTTGAATTGCCACCACCAATATGAAGCTGATAGACAGGTATCTCCTCCGCGAATTCTTACCCCCTGCCCTGTTCTGCCTGATCGGGTTCAGCATGCTATTCACCATACTCCATCTATTCGGCCATGTCTCCGACTTCATCGAGAAGGGAACACCGCCACTGACAATCTTGAGCTACTATGGTGCGTACCTGTTCACTATACACCCCAAATTGCCCTGTACCCCGATCGAGTTCATTGCACCGGTCTCCTTCCTGCTGGGCGCCCTCTACGCCCTCTGGCAACTCACTCGACACAGCGAGCTCATAGCCATGAGAGCGAACGGTGTCCCGCTCCACAGACTCATGCTTCCGCTCTTGGTGGTCTCTATGCTTCTCAGCGTACTCATCGCAACCGCCAAGGAGACCTTGATACCTGATGCAAGCCACTGGGTCCATGCATTGAAGAAACGTGATTACCAACCTGTTGGTAACGATGTCATCATGGATTTCAGCTATCACAGCCATAATGATAAAACGGAGTGGAATATCAAAGAATTCGCCATCAATAAGCCAAATCGACTCAAGGGCGTTAAGATCACGTGGCTAATGCCCGAAAGATCCACAAGGAAATCACGGATCATCGTGGCTGAAACCGCTGAATGGCACCATGACCAATGGTGGTTTCTAAACGCTGAAATGCAGCTGTTCGATACCTCCAATGCCGAGACCAACAAGCCGATCGGGAAACCACTCTTCGCGGATCTGAAAGTCGAGAACGCCGAGAGCATATCAGATACGCCTACAGATCTCGTCACAGCCGCCAAAGACTGGTCACATCTCACAACCAGACAGATGGTCAAATACCTCAAGAGGAACCCGGGCATATCACGAAAAGAGAAAAGGCGGCACCGCGTGATACTCCACACTCGCGTAGCCATGCCCTGGATGTGTCTCATTGCCACGCTGATAGGGATTCCTGCCGGTGCACGATCAGGGAGACAACGAGCCGTGGTCGCCGTCTTCTGGGCCATCGGACTGCTCTTCGGGTACTACGCCGCGATTTTTACAGGATTCGGATTAGGCCGAGCCCAAATCCTTGATCCCTTCGTCAGTGCATGGGCAGCGCATATCATTTTTTTGATACTTGGCATCGTCCTGTTGTTCAGGATGCGTTAACATGACCCATATAAAGGAAGCAATGATATGTCACTTATAAGAGAACTCCTGGAGAAGGCGATATCCCTCGAATCATCGGACGTTCACCTGAAGCCGAATCAAAGGCCATTCTTCCGTGTTCATGGCGCACTGACCGAAAGTGGATTCGACACGCTTGGTATTGAGGATCTGGACCAGATCGCTATAGACCTCATTCCTGAACACCTGATCGATGCATACCGCAATGAACATGAAGCAGATTTCTCGCACGTGGAGGAGGACGTTGGACGCTTCCGTGTTAACGTGTTCAAGGCACAGGGAGTGGCAAGCGTTGTGATGCGACACGTCAAGAGTTCCATCCCAACTTATGAGGAACTGCACATGCCACCGCAAATGAAAGACCTCTCCAATGTCCAAAGAGGAATCATCCTGCTCAGTGGGACAACTGGTAGCGGCAAATCAAGCACACTCGCAGCGATCCTCGGCAAGATGAACAGAACTCAACAACGCCGAATAATCACCATCGAAGATCCCGTGGAATACATGTTCATCGATGACCAGTGCAGAATCAGCCAGCGAGAGGTAAAGCTTGATACGCTGGATTACCACGCTGCCCTGAAACACGTACTCCGCCAGGACCCCGATGTCATAATGATTGGTGAAATGCGCGATGAAACCAGCTTCGTCGCTGCCCTGGCCGCTGCAGAAACGGGCCATCTCGTGCTCTCGACGCTGCATTCTGGAACTGCCTACATCGCCGTGAGCCGTATCCTTGACCTATTCCCTTCACACGAGCGTGACTCCATGCGAAAGGCCATCGCCAGTAACCTCCACGCCATCATTTGCCAGCGCCTTGTTCCTTCCATCGATGGCACGGTCAGGCCGGCGATCGAGATAATGATCAATACTCCTACGGTCAAGAAGTTACTCCAGAAGAACGAACTGGACGTACTCTCCTCTGCCATTGAAACAGGCAGAGAAGATGGCATGATGACATTTGATCAATCACTCTATGATCTCATAACAAACGGCGAGATCACCGAAACGGAAGCCATGAAGGCCTCGACCAACCCCGAGCAGCTTAAGATGAACCTGCAGGGGATATTCCTGGATGAAGGCAATCGCATTCTGGCAACCTGATCGATGGTTCAGGCTTCAAGAAAGATGTACTCATTTGCCGATAAAGCTTTTCTTGTTACAGGGTCGACACGTGGCATTGGACGTGCGATAGCTGCGTCCTTGGTCAACGCAGGAGCCAGGGTAGGAATTCACGGAAGAGACCCAAAGAAAGTCGCCGCTCTCTGCCGGGAGCTTTCTCCCGAGCTGACTGTGTCGGTGACCGCAGATTTTGAAGCCCCCGCCAATGCGGCAGGAGCCGTCAAATCATTCTTCGAGCAGACGGGACAACTGGACGGTCTCGTAAATAACGCAGGCACAGGCCGTGCGGCTGCGTTCCGAGCATTGAAACCCGAGGACTGGCGCACAACACTGGACGTGAACCTCCTTGCGCCCGCCAGCGCCGCGCGTGAAGCCTATATCATAATGCGCAAGCAGGGCTTCGGCAGTATAGTCAACATGGCATCTGTATCCGCACACGGACCGGGAAAATGGATGGGAGCAGACTATGCTGCAAGCAAATCGGCTCTCGTGAGCCTGACCCGGAGCCTCGCTTTTGAGGCGGCACGTTTCGGCATCAGGGTCAACGCTGTTTCACCCGGTATGATCGAGACAGATATGACATCGATCATACCTGCTGCGAACAGAGAGCGACTGAATATCCCTATCGGCAGATTCGGCAAACCCGAAGAAATAGCCACTGTTGTTCAATTCCTCCTCGCCCAAGCATCCTCCTACATCACCGGTCAGGTTCTTCACGTCGATGGCGGCATGTGGATGGGCTAGAGCAGTTTCACAAATCGCAACGCCCCTCCGGCTACAGTATTTCTTCAATCGCTCTAGAAATGGTCGATGCTTGGCTTGCCATCAGGGATCTCTTGACCTACCTGGATTTACAAAGAAGGGATAGTCAATGCCCTGGCCATCTGAAATCTCAAATCAACTTGCCAGTCACCCTGCCCTGCTGCTAGGCTAAGCCCGGTTGATTCATGAGCAAGTCTATCAATAGAAAACGTGTTGTCGTGACGGGAATGGGTTCCGTGAACCCGCTCGGGATGAACGTTGATGCGCTGTGGCAGAATATGCTCGCAGGCAAATGCGGCATAGTCCCCCTCACCTCAATTGATCTGACCGATTACAAAGTAAAGATCGGAGCACAGGTCAATAGAACAGAACTTGCTGCCGCACTTGAAGGCATAAAGGTTCGGCCTTCTGACAGGGCGGTCGATATGGCCCTCCTCGCATCCTCCCAGGCACTGGCCGACGCATGCATCATGACTGATGAACCATCTGATATCGGCACTCTATTCGGCACAGGCGTTGGCTGCTCTGAAAGCCTTTACAATGCCAACACTCGATTCGCCGAGCGAGGCGTACGCGGTTTGCGCCCCACGTCAGTTCCACGCTGCATGGCCAACGCCATCTCTTCTCAGATCTCAATGAAATTCAAATTGACCGGACCCAACTATGTGCTCGTCTCAGCATGCTCATCAGCAACCAGTGCCATAGGCACGGCATTCCGGATGATCCAGGACGGGCATGCATCAACCATCCTCTGTGGCGGATCAGACTCGCCTTTTGATCCATTGGTCTTTGGGGCATGGGACAGCCTCGGCGTTATGTCCAAGAATGCCGATCCGACTACAGCCTGTCGACCCTTCGATGCCAACCGTGACGGTTGTATCCTCGGCGAAGGTGCCGGCGCACTGCTCATGGAATCACTCGAACATGCTTCCGAACGAAACGCACATATCCACGCCGAACTCTGTGGATACGGAGAGTCATCCGATGCAGGACACATGACACGTCCGAGCCAGGACGGCCAGGTCCGTGCTATCCGTGGCGCAGTGGCATCAGCGGGTATCGAACTGGGAGAAATCGGCTTCATCAATGCACATGGCACCGCCACAAGGACTAACGACGAATGTGAAAGTGGGTCAATAAGGGCAGCGATGGCCGAACATGCCGATCGGATACTGATCGCTTCCAACAAGTCTTTCTTTGGCCACATGCTCGGAGCCTCGGGGGTCGCCGAATCGATCGTTGTGATTGAAGGACTGAAAGCCGGGATCGTCCCGCAGAATCTCAATCTTGATGATCCCGATCCCGCCTGCAGGATCAACCTGGTGGCTGACAGCGCAGAGAAAATCGATGCTCCGGTTGCACTCAAGAACAGCTTCGGATTCGGTGGCGGTAATGCGGTTCTCGTATGGCGCCGTTGGGAATCGTAAGGAATACTTGAAAAGCTCCGCCAAGACGTTAAACTCTCACATCCATAATACAAACAACGGAGTACAAGAATGACGCGAAAAGAGATACTGGTGAAGCTGCGGCACGTCATGAAGCAGGCCTCACAGGAACATATCGATTGGAACACTGTTATCGAGGACGCTACGATCGAATCGCTGGGCTTCGATTCACTCTCCATGCTGGACCTGATCTACGACATCCAGCAGGAATTCGATATTGAATTCGAAGCCGAAGAGCTTGTCTCTATCAACAGGGTCAGTGAAATGGTGACATTCCTTGAAAAGAACACCTCGCCCTGATTCGTCCGAGAGCGACCCCCCACATCATGATCGGGATGCAATGAAGAGGATCCGTCACCTCATAGAATATGCTTTCGCACGTCTGGGCCTCGCAATAATTGATGCATTGTCCTACGAACGAGCTCGAGCCATGGGCATCCGGCTTGCAGATGCCTGGTTCTCAGTTGATAAACGCCGACGAAAGACATCCATAAACAACATCCTGAAAACCGGCATTGTGTCGACCGCCCAGGATGCTGAGCGAATTGCGCTTGAATCATTCAGACACTTCGCATGCGTCATGATCGAATCGCTTAAGTCGCGTGAGCTGCTCGACGAGCAAGCCTGTGGCAACGAGATCAAGTTCGATTTCCCTAATGAATTCAAGGCCGCCTTGGCAGATCCGGGACAAGGCATAATTCTCGCATCCGGGCATCTCGGAAGTTGGGAAGCTGCAGCACAGCTCATCTCGCGCAGCAAACCCGTAGTAGGAATTACGCGGGATCTAAACAACCCCTACACCAACCGGCTGATGCAGAAACGTAAACCATCAGGGGATTTTCGCCTGACCCCGAAGCATTCTGCCGATACTTCACGCTTCCTGGAAACACTGAAGAAAGGCGAAATACTGGGTTTCATGATCGATCAACATGCCAGGGATCGTGGCATGATGATCGACTTCTTCGGACTGCCGGCAGCAACCCACACAGCCATTGCATTGTTGCATCTCGTTACGGGTGCCCCGATCTATTTCGGCCATTGCAAGAGGGGCGCAGCAAGGGCCTTTGAACTAAAAGTGACGGGTCCGATAGTGCGCAAAGCCTCCGGGAACCGTACCGAAGACATCAAATCTATCCTGGAGGATCTGAACAGACTCCTGGAATCAGCAATAAGGAATAACCCCGAACAGTACCTCTGGGCTCACCGCAGATGGCGCTAACCCCCGCACTACCATAAAACAATACCAGAAACTTGTGGAATGCACATACCATCCCCATATTGCATGAAGGATCTACAATGGTCTGCGCAAAGCTAAGAACAACCGCACCGGCCCCATACTGGATGAAAGGGCCTTATTATTCGGCCAGGAAGACCTTGACAGCATTCACCGTAGCATCGGCTGCCTCACTGTCAGCAGTCATGCCGTCAATAGCCGTCTGGGCCTTCTCAGCAATCCCGGGCCCCTCTTCCGCACCAATGCTGATGCCTTTCGTGGCATCACACAGCTCGCCGATCTTCTTGCCAAAGCCAGCGCTCGTGCCAATCGCACCCATGTAGAGAATACCACATGCGAGCAATGCCAGGATAAAGGCCAGGTTCAACAACATTGTCGCCCAAACACAAGGCTTCGATTTTGCTGCCTCGAGAGCCACTGCTGCCGGTGCCTCGGCCTGTGCGGCATCATTCGTTTCTGCAACAGGCGCATCCCTCTTGACCGTGCCACCAATTTTCTTCTTGCCTAGAGGAGAGGAAGAAGGGCCACCAGCCTTCCTGATGGTTCCTGGTCGCTTACCGGCAAAACCTTTACGCTTGACGGTGCCAGGCGCTCCAACTCGCTTACTGCCGGACACAGGGCTCCTTGACCCGGTAGGCGGTACAACGCCAATCTTGGATGTCGCTGAGAGGCTCTCAATATCTACGGCCTTAAACTTGCGTTTTCCGACCGCATCCACTGGTGACAACTGACCGCCATTCACCATTTCTTCGAACTTGGCCTTATCAATCTTGAGCTCATTCATGCATTCTTCATCGGAGAGAAGTTGTTCTTCCATTATATTACCCCCTCAAATCGATCATCAGAAACTTCTACTTAACAAGTGTGATCTTATCGCCCTTCTGAATCGTCTCGCCGACGCCCATTCCAGATTCCTCCCTGTCGAAGAGCACGACAGTACGATAGATATCCTTGATCTTGAACTCACCCACCGGCGACCCCGCACGGGAGACCTTATAGGAAAGGCCTTTCTTCGAGCAGATCTTGCCGCGGAAACTAATAGCGGTCACTCCGGAAAAATGCGCATTGCTAACCTTACCGCTATCCCCAGGAACGAGTTCCTTCTCAATCTCGACAACCTTGAGCTTCTCTGCAGCAACCTGATCTTCGAGCTGGTCCTTCTCTGCGGTAAGCGCCTGAATATCCGTCTTGGCCTTGCCGAGCTCCCCGGCAAGCTTCTCGCTCTCAGCCTCGGCCTTCTCCATGGCAGCTTTCGCTTCGTCCCGCTCCGTAGTCAGTTGATCACGCTCTATTCTCAGATCGCTCACGCTCTCCTTCGCGGCCGCCAGCGTGGCTTTGAGAGAAGCCATGCTTGTCCTCATCTTGACAACGCTTTCGTCAAGCTTGAGAATTGACAGTCGCTGCTCCCTGATCCTCGCCACAGACTTCAGAGACAGGAATACAAATCCCAATGTCATCACAAATAACAGGATGACGAACATCTTTCCCATCTTGCCCATGTTCCAGTTCCTCCTCTCCCGAGCAGCCACTGCCCAGGTTCTAATATCAGATAATTGCTGCATTCTACACAGCCGCTAATCTTTTTCCAATAGAAAAGTGGATCAATGCCACCTACGAACTCAGAAAACCACCCAAACATTCGGGAAGGGCCGTCTTCACCATCGACTTCCCCCAGCCAGCGACGTCATCTGGCTGGACGACATCATCTGCAGGGATGTGGAAGATTAGCCTGGCGGCAGTGGTCAATCTTCAGTTTTCCATGCCCGCCTCTCGCAACTCACCCCTACTCTTCTCGCCAGGGCAAAGCATCGACCATGCAGGCCCTCGAGCCTTGCGCTACGTAGCGCTTCGCACTCCGCGCTTGCCACCTGCCACATCCCAATAGATAATCTCTCTATGGCGAAGAGCACCACAGGGGATCAGAAGGAACTCATCTATAGCGTGACAGAGATCACTCGCTTGCTGAAGAATCTGATTCGGAGAGAATTCGGCTATCTGTGGATCGAAGGCGAAATCTCCAACTTGAGACGTCCGTCATCAGGCCATGCCTACTTCACGATCAAAGACGAGAACTCTCAGATTAGCGCTGTCATGTTCAAGAGCGACCAGACTGCGCTCAAGACCGACCTGGAAGACGGCACAGTAGCACGGGTCTACGGTGAACTTGGCATATATGAGAGAAGTGGCCAATATCAAGTCGTTGTCCGACAGGTGTTGGCAGCCGGCAAAGGCTCACTGCAGGCCCAGTTCGAAGCCCTGAAGGAACAACTTGAGAAGGAAGGCCTATTTGATCCTCAAAGAAAACGTGAGCTCCCCTACCTGCCACGGCATATCGGCGTGGTGACCTCGCCCACGGGCGCCGCTATCAGGGACATTCTAAATGTATTGACGCGCCGCTTCCCTGACATCCACATCCTCCTGGCTCCCGCCAAGGTGCAGGGCGAAAATGCTGCCGCTGAAATCGCCAGAGCGATTGAAGACCTTAACAGAAAAGGAGGACTTGATGTATTGATTATCGGCCGCGGAGGTGGCAGCATCGAAGACCTATGGCCATTCAATGAAGAACCCGTGGCCAGGGCGATATCACGCTCTGAAATCCCCGTTATCTCTGCAGTGGGTCATGAAACCGATTACACTATAAGCGATTTTGTCGCTGACCTGCGCGCCCCTACTCCCTCCGCGGCAGCCGAACTGGTTGTCGACCGCAAAGAAGATCTCCAAAAGCACCTCGCCCAGATGCTGCGCCGGCTCGCGCGCACAGCCAGGGAGCAGCTTCTGATTGCAAAGAACAAGCTCGCGAACGTCAAGGGCAGCCATGCGTTCGCAGCACCTGCCAGCATTGCGGCACGTGCCCGCGATCGGATACAGCATATTGCTCTGCGCATGAACCACGAACTGCAATCGCGCTCTGTACAGACCCGGCAAACACTCGATGCATTCAGCCTCCGAATCTCGAACAGCACTACGTCACGATGCGCAGCACGGGAACAACAACTCAAAAGCATCAGGGCCCATCTCGCCGCGCTGAGCCCACTGAATGTCCTGAAACGCGGTTACAGCATGGCGCGAGACAGCAAGGGTAACGTCATCACATCCTCTGACCAAGTCTCAACTGGTGACAGGATAATGACAACGCTTTCAGAAGGACAAATCGAATCTGAAATCACGAACATCGGAGAGAAACAATGACAGCCAGAAAATCCAGCACAAAGAAGACTTTCGAATCATCGTTGCAGGAACTAGAGAAGATTGTTGCCGAAATGGAATCGGGTGAACTGAGTCTCGACAAGATGATGGCCCGCTTCGAATCGGGCCAGTCATTACTGAAATCATGTGAATCCGAACTCAACGAGGTCCAGCGCAAGATCGAAATACTCGTCAAACAGGACAACAAGTTGACGACAGAGCCCTTTGGGAACGAGTGATCAGCAAGCGAGTGCCGGAATAAACTCCGAGACGCTTCTGAGCCATGCATATCCCTTTTTGCCCGAGCTACTATCTCCCTGTAGTGTAATATTATTCATCCGCGTGCAAAACGCTGCTGTATAGGGCTGGAAGCAGGGAAACAGGCGGGGGAACTCATCCGTTCCGCGATGGATATTGCCGCGAGATGGATTGAAGGCGGAAATACGATGCATCGCCCCATCGTCCCTTGACCTGCCGCAAGAAGCAGGAGTATATATTGTCTTAAGTCAGGGTGGCGTAATGTACAGCAAAAGAAACCTATCAATTTCTTCAATTGCAGTGCTGATTTGCATTGCTGCGGTTATTCATTCCGGCCTTGCCGCTCCTGTAACGAACTACTGCTGCCTGGATAAGGTGGATCAATGCAGTATAACACTGAGTGCAATTGGATTATCCGGTGATCCTGTGGTCAGAAAAGAATGCAAGCTGCCGAAGTATTTATCCGCGTGGAATATAAATGGTGATTCAGAGGTTATATTCAAAAATACCAACGCCGTTTCGGGCACATACCTTCCCAATACCTGCCAAGCTGTAGTGGGAGTAACGACAAACGCAACGCAGGGCGTTTATCAGGCTTCAGTTATTTATACAGGCACATGGGCAGATTCGGGGGAAACAATATGCGCTTTTACGCAGGATGTTGAGTTTATCATATTGCGCATAGACCTCGATGTGGACACCGATCGGGACGGGACCGTCGAGGATGACCAGGACGAGGAAGGGGAGGATACGTTCACGAAGACCAAGGGAGCGGTTATCCTCGTCAACAGTAACGACAGTGACGATGACGATGGCCGGGATCACGAAAATAACCAGGTTGACGGGAACGACGACGTTGAAGATCTGAGTGAGCTTGTCATTCGGCGACTGGGACTTAGCTCCATGTCTTCCGATCTTCGCGGGATTCTGAGAATCACCGCGGACGATGCAGATCACATTCGGATATTCGACGGCAAGACAGGTTCGAGTTCCGAACTCCTCGGCCCAACACAAGGCACTGTGGACGGAAGCAAGAAATACTGTGTTCTCGATTCCGCATGGCTCACCGGCACGGCTGCGCCGGTAACGCTGGCAGCCGAAGGGTTGGAGTATATCGAAGAGACATACAACTCCGGCTTTGACGGCAAACTTCCCGTAGAACTTGTTATTCAAAAGCAAGACGGTTCCACGTGGAGTGACCTCTGTACGGATACTGTTCAGTTGATGGTTGCTCCGGTTGTCCTGGCATGGAACGGGCAAACGGCGGAGACAATTTATGCGACGCAGCTTCCGTATCCTTGGTCTGTAAATCTGGCTAACCAAATTGATGCCAATACCACCGTTCCTGTAGAGGGCATAGCCATGATTTGGTTGCCCCTTGAGGCGAACTTATGGGTTCAGGATTTCATAGAAATTGCGAATACGAGCCGCAGAGCCAGTCAGCATATTCCTGTTGTCATTGATTTAGAACATGATGACGCGGCGAACTACGACCTGGCAACGAAATTACTCGAAGATGAATCCATTTTTGGCTTTATCAAGCAGTACCATGCTGGGAACGGAGGTGACGTTGAGACAACTCCACCTCTTGGTGATGACTACCCTCTGGGCCGTGTTGTCAAAGGCTCATCGACCGCTGTTCCCTGGTTCAAGAACTTCATAGAGAAACAAAATGTCCAAACCCCCGTCATTGAACTCAATACCGATTGGCTGCTTGTCGGTCACATCGATGAATTCCTTTCTTTCGTGCCCAAAGGTGACTCGTGGGCGTTAGTTGCAGCCAGTCCACGGTTGGCTGTCGATGTCCTGCATTTCCTGGAGTGGACCGGGGCCGGTACTGCCACCATGAGGTGCGGCGTGAAGGATATCGGTGATGGTGATTATACCGTTGAGGAACTCCTTGTGATGGAACGAGGGGGAAGTCCGGAGAAGACTACTCTGGCCGCCGCCGTCACCGACACCGCTACAGTCTTCACGCTCACTGATGCCAAGTTTCAGAACGGGGACTATTTGCGAGTCGAGGACGAGTACGTCAAGGTCACGGCGGGAGGTGGCACAACGTCGATCACTGTATTGCGGGCACGGATAGAGTCGACAGCGGCCTCACATGTATCCGGCAAACTGATTTACTGTCTTTCGGTTCTGGCAAGGGAGAACATCCACCAATATGAGAGTTCTCCGGGTGACTGGCGCGACGGTGTTCAGAAGAAGATCGACCACGAGATCAACGACGTTCTTGTACCGGCCCTCGGTGGGGCTGCCGATATTCGCAAGCTTCCCGTTCTTTTCTGGCGAGAGGATAATGCTTGGGGAGCATATACGCCTAACTTCGCGAAAGTCGGAGGCCAAGCGG
>JAUXFM010000060.1 GCA_030622955.1 Lentisphaerales bacterium | reverse complement strand
GGCTCCTTCATTAAATTATCGAGATGCCCCTTGGCACCTTCCCGATTTGATCGGGATGCTCTACCAAATGCCTGCCCCGATCCTGTCGGGGTTCCTTCGTAAACGTGGAGGATTATGCTTATTAGAGGGATACTAGTCAAGGCCTGCCCCTTGCTTCAGCCTGTAGCCTTCTTCCGGTATTCCTCGGTGGGCAGGATTGAGGGCGTTGGGCAGTTGAGGAGAAGGCTGAGAACTCGTGCGAGCTCAGTGTCGAGCAGCGAGCCCCCTCCCATATGCAACGAACCTGCTGAACTCTACTTCTCTTAACATTTCGGAGAGATCGCCTGGGGATCTGTGGCTATTCTGATGCAGGCATCTTCAAGCGCCTGACCCGGCAAAACGTCGAATAGTTATCGGAAGAACTTGGGCTAGTGCGCAGTTAATCCTTGGTTTGACGAGATACCCTCTTCTTGTGTACCCGGTTTCGGGTATTGCGCGTTGAGTTCAGTGTTGTTTCCGCGGGTAGCTCGGAATAGCCTCTACTGCATGACCGGTGGACGACAGCCTTTCTTGTTCGGGCGTGCCCTGAGGCCAGGTGCTGCTCATTGCATAAGCTGCGAACGCTTCATCGGGCCGGTAAGAGAATGCCCGTATTGCAGTGAAGCCTCAGTTCACAATGCGTTCATACACAAATTGAGGGTGGCCGTTGTTCTGCTGGCCATATTCGGGCTGGCCGGTCTTCATGGGTTTGCAGCCAACACCGAGCCGCCTCTCGTTGAGATTTCCGCCATCAATTCGATGATGGGTTTTGCGCGCGTCCGGATCAAGGGAGAGGTGCGATATGATGCCTATGTCGGACGCAGGAGTGGCGATGTTTCGTATCTTTCTTTCCTTGTTAGTGATGGAACAGGTCGAGCCCGCCTTGTGGCATATGGGACTGTTGCAAGGGGCATCCTGTCCGGCTATTTGCCGATTCGCGGTGATGTTATATCTGCGACTGTTGCTGTTGATCCACGTAGTGGAGAGGAACCCAGGTTGAGACTGGATGCGCCGAATCACCTCGTGCTGTCAGTAGGCCGGCCGGGGCAATGACGGGAGAATTGATACAGGTTTTACTATTGGCAACCATCGGTGCGGTGGTGGCCGGATGCCTCGCATGTATCCCCTCACTTCACGTCTACAACGTTATGGGCTTCATGATCATGGGTGTACATTCGCTTGGACGTTTTTGCAGTTTCTCTCCGGATCTTTTGGTGCCGCTGTTCATTGGTATGGTTGTCGGGTTCTCAATATTAAACTCTATTCCATCGATCTTGCTGACGGCACCCGATGAGAGTGCGATATTCACGGTTTTACCCGGTCAGAAGCTCTTGATGAAGGGCAGGGGTGCCGAGGGGGTCCGTCTCACTGCTGTTGGTGGGTTGGGTGGCATTCTTCTGCTTGTCTTCTTCTTTGGTCCGATCGCCCCCCTGGCAATGCCGTTCACGAACCGCGTGCTACGGCCACATATGCATTGGATCATCTGGTCCGTGATCACGTTTATGCTTCTTTCCGAATGGCCGCGCAGCCATTCGAGTGGGCAAGGCGGCTGGTTGAAATTTATGGGCGGCTGGAAATCGCTGGCAGCGGGTCTGCTGACCTTCCTGCTATCCGGCTTGCTCGGCTTTATTATATTCTTTCGCTCGCCAATCGCGGTGACGGCCTCCTTCCAGAATCTCATGCCTGCCTTTGTAGGGCTCTTTGCTACGCCCTGGCTCATACTCTCAATGCTGAGCCGTGGGAGAGTGCCGCCACAAGAAACAGCAGGACCTGTCCGAGTTGGTGCTGCTGTTATGTTGCGCGGTCTGCTCGCCGGAGCTATGGGAGGAGGCTTTGCCGCGTTCTTTCCCGCGATAACGGGTGGTGTCGGCGCGATGCTGGCGGGCCATGCAACGGCTACGAGGAACGACCGTGTCTTTCTCGTTGCTCAGGGAGCATCAAAGACCGTCTACTATACAGGAGCATTGCTGCTCTTTTTCGTGCCGGGTCTCAATATGACGCGTGGCGGCGCTGCGTGGCTTCTACGCGGGCTTGAGATCGAGAGGTCGTCGGGAACCTACCTGCTGGTCTTAGCTGCCATCCTGGTCGCGGGTATGGTCTCTTATCTTCTGGTGGGGCCCTTAACGCGATTCACACTTGCTCTGCTGCAAAGATGCAGTTGCAGAATAATCGCTTCTATTGCCCTTCTTGTTGTTGCTGGGCTGGTTTTGCTGATGACTGGGTGGCAGGGTGGTTGCGTCATGGTGGTTGCCACTGCTATTGGCATGATCCCAGTACTGTACGGGTCGCGTCGCATGAATTGCCTGGGCATCATATTGCTGCCCGTTGCATGCAACATGTCGGGGATCGGAATTAGTGTGGCGAGGTGGCTGGGGCTGGCATGAAAGGGATAACACATTTTGCGGCGGGAATAGCAATTGTTTCGTTTCTGCCAGGAGCAGTGAATGCCGGGATGAACGGTAACCCGCTCTATTTCATTCTCGCCGGCATATTTGGGCTATTGCCCGACACCATCGACTTCAAGATTGCACGCTTTTTTGCGAAGAATGACATTGAAGTGATCCCGGATCCGCACAGGCGAGATCCGCAGATGATTGCTGAAGCGATAAGGTTGGCTATTGACAGGGCAGCGTCTTCACGAAAGCCGGTCAGGCTCAAGCTGAACAGCATCAAGCTCGCCGCCGATGAATGGCAGAGCTACAAGATTGTTTTCGATACCGTTAATAGAAAGGTGACCGTCACGTATGGCCCGATAGTTGATACTGGAGGGAACCCGGTGAATAGTTCTGAGCCCGAGGATGATATCACCGCAACCGCAGCGCTGGGGTGCGCCATGAAGGTTGACTATCAGGCAGCTGTAACCGTCGATATACTGGAAGGACCCACCTTTGAGTTTCAGCTCATTGATGACCGCAAGATCAACGCCTCTTTCATTCCATGGCATAGAAGTTGGAGCCACAGCTTTGTTGTGGGTCTGTTGTTCTCTCTGGTTGCAGTAGTAGCATGGGACGTGCGGGCAGGTATGGCTGCAATGCTGGCCTACAGCGCTCACATTTGTGTCGATCAACTTGGGTTTCTCGGGAGCAACTTGTTCTATCCTTTCACGCACAAACGGACCGAGGGATTGAAGCGACTGCATTCGGGAGACCCAGTCCCCAACTTGTTGATCATTTGGGCGAGCTGTCTTGTTGTCTTCTGGAATCTTTACAGGGCATCGGAGATGACCGGCGGGCCATCATTGGTCCATCTCTTCCTCTACGGGCTTGGCTTGCCATGGTTGGCATATATCCTGGCGAAGAAGTGGTTCCTTCACAAACAACGAATAACCAGGCACGAGCAACGACGCCCGTAGGGAGGCTGTCTCTGCCTGCTCCTGCAATATGCAGGCTACAACTGCCCGACGATCTCTTCGAGCACGTCTTCAGTCGTTATCAGGCCTACGACCTCATCGGCCCTGTTGTTCACGAGGCAGATGGGCTGACGTGAGAGGCGGAGCCTTGGCAGGATATCGTCAACGGGCATGTCTTCAGGGATGAAGAGCGGGGCTCTCGCGAAATCCGTTACTTTTTGTTTGCTCTCGGCAGATTGCTTGGAGAGCACGTCAAAGACATTGATGATGCCGGTGAAGCTCTTTGTTTCCTTGTGGTGAACGGGAAGCCGGGTGTAACCCGATTGACGGGCGGTCTTGAAGAAATCACTGACGGTATCTTCGTGATCAATACAAACCACCTGTTCTCGCGGGATCATAATCTGTTTGGCACGTTTTGCCGATAACTCGAATACGCGATGGATCATTTTGCTTTCTTCTGACGACAGCACTCCGTTCTGTTCTCCTTCACGTGCCAGCATCTTCAATTCGTCCTTAGTGGCGAGAAGTTGGCCGGTGTTCGGGCGGGATGAAGCATTACCGCCGAAGACGGCGACAAGGCTGGTAAGCGTAACGCTTACAGGCTTCAGGATCACCGAGAAGGAATGCAAGGTTCCGGCAAACATGTCGCATCGCTCCATGGGTTTGTTCAGGAACCAGGCTTTTGGCATGTATTCTGAGAAGACGAGAACAAGTGAAGCCATCAGAACCGTGGAAACGGCTTCGCCCCAATAGGGCACATAAGAAGTAACAAGGCTGGCCCCAATGATGGATGCAATTTGGACGGAAATATTCGTGCCGATAAGTGTCGTGCCCAGCAGTCGGTCAGGATCCTTTATGAAACCTTCCAGGAGCTTTGCTTCCGGCTCACCCTCTTTCACCCGGTGGCGAAGCCTCATCCTGTGAATGGATATCACGCCGGTTTCCATGCCGGAAAAGAACGCAGCCGCGAGCAGGCAGACCATTATGATCACTATGTGGGAGAGGAGTATCATGCTGTTCCCGGCAATTTCTCTATCACCATGTCGGTGATTCTCTGTTTCTTTGCTCTGCGCACGGTTACTCGGCAGCCTTGTGCTTCAACCACCTCGCCGGGCTTGAGGATATGCTCAGCATACGCTGTCGCCCAGCCGGCTATCCTGTCTGCTCCTTCCGCATCAAGCTCGAGATCAAGCTCATAATTGATGTCCTCAAGGCTGGCCGAACCATCGACTTGCCATTGGTTATGGCCTATCTTCTGGATATCGAGTTTCTGCTCGCCGTACTCGTTATCTACTGCGGACACGATTTCATCGAGTATGTCGCCCATGGTTATTATGCCGGCGGTGCCGCCGTATTCATCGGCTACGAAAGCTATCTTTCTTTTTTCTTTTTGGAACTGGGCCAGAACAGCATCCAGCGGGGCAGTTTCGGGTACGAATGTCGGCTTGTGCATACTGCCTTTGAGATCACGATAGGGCGAGAGCAGAAAACGCGGGACGTCGAGGAAGCCTTCCGCCTCATCCAGTGTGCCCCTGTAAACAGGAAGATGTTTGAATGTGACGCGACGTGCTATTTGCTCATGCTCGGCCAGGTCATCCTCTAGGTCAATACCCACTAGGTCCACCCTGGGTGTCATTACGTCACTCGCCTGTATTTCTTCGAGACGGATTATGCCATCGACCATCGTACGTTCTTCGTTATCCAGCAGACCCTCCTCCTGGCCCACCTCTACTGCAGTGAGGAATTCATCTTCGGTGAGGGTGGGGCTGGTTGGCGACAGGGATCGCTCGAAAGGGCGGGTGGCCAGGTTGAGGAGGAATTGAAGCGGCACCAGGATGCGGGTCAGTACCTCCAGTATGGGCGAATAGACTGATGCCAGGCGTTCGGGATTGCGGACAGCAATCTGTTTGGGTACGACTTCGCCGAATATGAGGGTCAATATGATCATTGCCGGGATTGCTACCGCCTTGCTGTGATCGGGGAACTGCTGTCTCGCAATCACGAAACCCAGAGTAGCGGCAGCAACATTCACCAACGTATTGCCTATCAGGACTGTCGAGAGCAGGTGAGTCGGTGCAGCACGCAGTCGTGTAATGCGATCTGCAGACTTGGGGTTGGACTTCCGTATACGGTGGATCTGAATAGGATTCAGTGAGAACAGGGCCGTTTCAGAGCTTGAGAAGAAAGCCGAGCAGATGAACAGTAGCACAAGAGTCAGTAACTCGATGACCAGAGTTGTGGTCATAATGTAAGCAGCGTACTTCCAGCATTTCGTATGAAATACTTAGAAGTCACGTTCTCTTACCTCCTCTACACTATGGATCCTGAGCCTCGTCCGGTAATTTGCGGGGAAGCTCTGTATGTCAATGTCCTTTATCATCCACTGATCATCGATCTTCTTGAAGCTTTTTATTGTCATTCGTCTGACAAGTTTGCCCTTGCTGTCGTAACTTTCGGCCTGCAGCAGCATCTTGTAGCTCTGGTCTATCCATATGCGGGTCCGGCCATATGTCTTTTTCATACGGTCAGGACTTGGTGTTTCGACAATATAGCAGGGCCGACTCCTTATTGTCTCAACTCCCACGGTTTTGGCGCCTTTCCACCAGAGAAACATCAGGGAGATCTCTGCCCAGCTCAGATCTGTGCCCTGTACGGGTGCAAAAAGATCGGGAACATTCTGGGTGACAAGCGGGTCGCCCTTTGCGTATTTGTATTTTGGATCACGTTTCCCGCGGCGGATGACAGTCAATTGCTCGAGATCCTTGTTCTGATTATCGCGCAGGGTGTATGAGACCAGGGAAGGGTCACTTCCCCAATTGATGTCCATTGATATATTGAGGGAACGTGCACGCATGCCTTTGGCCACTTTTAGCTGGCCTTGCAGCACCATGGGTTTTTTCGGTAGCTGGTTGAGCAAATCCGCAAGCAGGACAGTGGCAGGAGGTAGATTGGTCGTGCTGGCATTTGCCATGAAAGCCAGAAGAAATGCAGTGTGTAGTGCGGCATTCAAGAGGCGTTCTCCTAGCCACCATCCACGAGGCTGCCCGCCTCTTCGCTTAGATCTGGCTGGATGGCACGTTGGATTATGTTGCGAACCTGTTCAAGGCCCGTAGATGGAATGATCACCGCATCTCTTTGTCCGTTCACATCCTCGATGATCTTAAGAAATCTTTCGCGCGGGTTCTCCTTTAGCGCAAGTGAGAACTGTTTTCGCTCAATCTGAATTTGCTCACTAAGCAATTCCGTTTCCACTATGGATTCTCCCAACATATTTTGAGTTCTGCATGTGTGAATTAGCTGCTTAATATACGGTGCTCTTTTGATTTGTCAACACCCAGCAGGCGTCAAAGGCACTCGTGCAGGATGTGGACAGCATTCACTAGGAGCGCTATAAGGATGCCGATGATGGCGCCGAGGATGACCTCAAGTCTTGTGTGCCCAAGTAGCTCAGCCAGCTTCTGCTCAGGCAGGCGGTGCGTCTTCAGCAAGTCGTCGACTATCTGATTAAGTAGTTTTGCCTGTTGCCCAGCTGCTCTCCTCACTGTCGACGCATCGAACATGATTACAAGGGCGAAGCCTAGGCCTATGGCGAAGACCGGGGTGTCAAATCCCGAGTTCAATCCCACCGAAGTGGCCAGGCCACATGCCATCGCGCTGTGAGCGCTGGGCATGCCGCCTGTGCTGACTAGGTAACGAAAATCGAAGCGGTGCGTCTTCTGAAGGTTGCAGAGTATTTTCGTGCTTTGGGCGACAAGCCATGCGAAGAATGGTGACCAGAATGAAGGGTTCTTGAGAAGCGGCAGAATGGAAGTGTGCATCAGTCTCTTTCGGTTCAGTAGGCGTTTTCGTGAGAGAATAGGGTTCGAAGAAGGATCTTAAGGTCGAACGCGAGTGACCAGTTTTCAAGATAGTATAGATCATACTTGATCCTGTCCTCAATGCTCGTGTTGCCTCGTAGTCCATTGATCTGGGCCCAGCCGGTAATGCCCGGCTTGGAAACATGGCGTGACATGTAGTGGAGTACATCGTCCTTGAACTGCTCGACGAAGTGGGGGCGTTCTGGTCTTGGCCCGATGAGGCTCATATCACCCTTGAGAACATTCCAGAGTTGTGGAAGTTCATCCAGGTTGCTCTTTCGCAGAAACGTGCCTGTCCTTGTGCGACGCGGATCGGCCTCAGTCGTCCAAACCGGGCCGGATTCCGCCTCGGCATTCACGTGCATTGTTCTCAGTTTGTAGAGATGGAACGGTTTACCGTCTTCACCGCACCGCTCCTGGCTATAGAAGATGGGACCGGGCGAGCTTCTCTTTACGAAAACAGATGCTATTGCGATTACAGGGGATGCGATGATGAGCCCTATCAGCGAACCCACAATATCGGAAGCGCGCTTGAGCAAGCGGTTCCAGAAGAAATCGAGTGGCCACCTGCTCACGCCAAGCAGCGGGATATCGTCGAGAGATTGCACATCCATACTGGTGGTCATGATGCGGAACAGGTCCGGAACCATGTTGAATGTGGTCAGGCTCCGCTCACAGAGGAATATCATTTCCATAATGCGGTCATGGCCGAGCTCGGAATTGGTGAGTATAACCTGGTCAATATCGTCTTTTCTGAGGAACTCGGCCAATTGGTCGACAGTTCCCTTGATTTCTGCCTGAGGAACGTCGAAGCTGGGCTCTGCGAGGTCGGTTCTCAGGAAGCCTGCCACCTGTGCTCGGAGCATAGGCTCCTTTGACAGTGTCCGCTTGACGTGGGCTGCAACGGAATCGGTGCCCAGTATCAGGACATTGCTCCTTCTTCTGCTGTGACGTGCCAAGTTCCATTCGATCCTGAAAAGGACATACCGCTCGATGAGAACCAGCAAAGAAACAGTGAGGAAGGCTATGCCCACAACGGCTGTTGAGAAGGGTGGGGTGGTTTTTGTGGCAAAAGCCAGTGCGGCACTGAACAGGATTCCTATGGCCGTACCACGAATTATCCGCGGGATCTTGTTGGGGAATGAGCCAATTTGAGGCCGAACATATAGATCCAGAGCCCCGAAAATAAAAAGGAACAGCAGCGTGGCAACGCCTGCCCCGGTGAGATAAAGGGGCCACAGATTCGGCGGAATGCCCTTTGGGACGGGCAAGCCGCTGTTGAATCTGATTGCTGTAGCCAGTATAAACCCGCCCCAAATGGCCCAGGCATCAGCGAAAACCGCCAACATACTGATCAACGCATTAGAGGTATCTTTGGTCCGCATGGGGGGAGATTACATCAGCTTGTAGCGGTGTTACAAGTAGGAAGGAGGCCCGATCTATTACATAAAATGAAAAAAACACTTGTTTTGTGTCTTACTTGAGTCACAATATATCCCTAGATATTGTAAAGTCTCGCGCTTACGCGCGGCGAATTGTTCAATAACCTAACCCAAGAGAGGGAGTAACACATGACAAAAGCACAGACAGTCACAACTCTGGCGGAGAAGACGGGATTGCAGAAGGCTCAGGTCGCCGAATTCCTTGAGGCATTGGCGAATCTGTCGTATCAGGAAGCCAAGAATGGCTTTACACTCCCGGGGATTGGTAAACTGGTACTGGTGAACAGGAAAGCCCGCATGGGTCGTAATCCTGCCACTGGCGAAACAATCCAGATTCCCGCCAAGACTGTTGTGAAATTCAGGGTTTCCAAGGCTTGCAAAGAAGCCGTACTCTCTGCGTAAATTGACAGGGCGGAAGTGGTCCGACGTGCAGCATGTGGTCGGTATGGCTTCCGCCCTTTCTCTACCTAATCGCCCCCACATTTGATTCGTTATTGGCTAAACACTATGAAAAAGGCAGCCTATTTCCTCTTTCTGACAGCCCTGCTGAGCGGTTGTCTGCCAGAGGGCGGTACGGGGGAGGGGGCTGCAGTACAGACTGGAAAGGGTGACGAACCGTCCGTTACAGCCAGAAAAGTTCCTGGAATGGTCGCAGAGGCGACCAATGTCATCAAGGTGCTTTGCCCTGAACCCATATACTCACGTATAAGTGCGGATTTCGCGGCGAAATTCCCCAGACAGCACCTTACTAGGGGCAAACTTGACGATGAGGTCGCACGGCGCGCGCTGGACCTGTATCTAGGCTCATTGGACTACGATCATACGTATTTCCTGGCATCCGACATTGAAGAGTTCGGGAAACAAGTCTCGACCTTCGATGATAAGCTCCGTGCGGGGGATATAGTCATAGCGTACGAGATTTTCGAAACTTTCAAGAAACGCGTACGTGACAGGTTTCAATACGTTAAAAAAGCGCTGGATAAGGGGTTCATTTTCAGCAAGGAGGAATCCTACGGCTGGAAAAGAAGAGATGCGCCCTGGCCGGCAAATAAGGCTGAGCAGGATGAGCTGTGGCGCAAGAAGATCAAGAACGAGTTTCTGGGTCGCAAGATCGCTCTGGAATTTACGCCCAGGGATGACAAGGAGGCCGAAGAGGATGATTCTCTCTTGCTTGATCCCATGGAATGGGTTCTCCAGCGCTACACGCAGTACCTAGGTGTGCTTGAAGACCACGATGCGGTTTGGGTCTTTGAAAAATACATGCGTGCTTTTGCTCAAGCTTATGATCCCCATTCAGATTACATGTCACCAAATGCTGTCGAGGACTTTGACATCGAGATGAAGCTCTCTCTGACGGGGATTGGTGCAGCGCTCAAGGCAGAAGATGGCGCTGCGAAGATTGTGCGGATAATCCCCGGCGGCCCCGCAGAACGCGATGGGCGACTCAAGCGTGATGACAAGATCATTGGCGTCGGACAGGGCGACGACGAGCTGGTGGACACCCGACATTGGCCCCTCTACAAGGCCGTACGTATAATTCGGGGCCCAAAAGGCTCGGAGGTCGTCCTTGTAATCATGCCCGCTTCTGGTGGTGCGACCACGAAGATCAGGCTCACTCGCGATGAAGTCAAACTGGAGGATCAGGCGGCTACCAGTAGAACGCAGACGATCAAGGGGCCGAATGGCAAGGATCTGAAGTTTGGTGTCGTGAGTTTGCCAGCGTTTTATGCTGATTTGCGAGGGAAATCGAGGGGTGCCACTGATTACAGAAGCGCATCCAGAGATGTTGAGAAGATCCTCAATAACATGAAGAAAGAGAACATTTCCGGGCTGGTCCTCGATTTGCGCAACAATGGGGGCGGATCGCTGCTCGAAGCGATAGATATGGCCGGCCTGTTCATAGATTATGGGCCCGTTGTGCAGGTTAAGGAGCGAGGGATCACTACGCTGAGCGATGATGACCCCAGGGTGGTCTATGGTGGTCCGATGATCGTTCTCGTGAACCGGCTCAGCGCATCGGCTTCGGAGATCCTGGCCGGTGCACTCAAGGATTATGGAAGGGCAGTTGTTGTCGGTGATTCGCAGACACATGGGAAAGGAACCGTGCAATCGGTTGTCAGGTTGCACAGGTTGCACAAGAAATTCGGATCGCTCCGTGTAACAACGGCCAGCTTCTACAGGGTCGCAGGCGGTTCGACACAACGAAAAGGGGTGGCATCGGATATTGTGATCCCATCGGCATTTGACACAATGGAAGTAAGTGAAGAATACCTGCCCTACGCATTGCCTTGGTCACGCACGCTCCCTGTGAGATTCAGGAGGGTTGGCGATCTGGACATGCTCATCAAGAAGCTGATCACGAATTCTGAGACGCGGCGCACTGACGATCCCAGGTTCGCGGCACGCAACGAATTACTGAAGCGACTTACGGCTGTACAGAAGGCCAAAGAGATCTCTCTGAATCTCAAGCAGCGGCGGGTCCGTGCCACAGAAGAGAGAGAACTGCGTGAACTGCAGGAACAGGATGCCGTCACTGGCGATGGGGAAGAGAAAAGTGACGGTGACCTTATTCTGCAGGAAAGCTTGAAGATCCTGGCAGATATGATATCCATCAATCTTGGCAGCCAGCAGAATGCGGCCGCATCTGAGTGACCTGGAGTCGATATGAAGATACCTTTCTGGAAGATGCATGGCGCGGGCAATGATTTCATCATGATCGATGATCGTGATGAGAAGTTCCCCTGCTCTGATTCAGCTTGGCTTGCACGCATTGGGAGCCGGCGCACTGGCGTGGGTTGCGAGGGCATAATCCTTATACAAAACTCCGACAATGCTGATTTCCGGATGCGTTTCTTCAATCCAGACGGGGCCGAGGTCGAGATGTGCGGTAATGGGGCACGTTGTGTTGCCAGGTTGGCTAATGACCAGGGAATAGTCCCAACGAAGATGACGATTGATACGGTCGCAGGGATTCTCGAAGCGGAAGCCATGGGCGAGAACGTGCGACTTCATATGACAAGGCCTCAGGACTGGAAGTTGGATTGCACGTTGGAAGTCGATGGCCAGAAACTTCGATACGGATTTGTTAACAGTGGTGTGCCTCATGTTGTTGTGGAGGTGGATGATCTGGAAACCTTGAATCTTGAGAAACTGGGTTCGGGGATCAGGTATCACGACGATTTTTCTCCTGCCGGCACAAATGCAAATTTCATCAACATCACCGGCCCCAACAGTTTATCGCTCAGGACCTATGAGCGAGGCGTAGAAGGTGAGACGCTGGCTTGCGGTACGGGTATTGTCGCCAGTTCATTGGTGGCGGCAAAATCGGAACACGTAAAATCGCCTGTTACGGTGTCTGCCGCAAGTGGTGATGTGCTTGAGGTCGGGTTTGAGCTCACCGACGATGGTGCTGAGAACGTGACCCTTCTCGGTTCTGCTGTTTATGTCTACCAGGGCGAACTCACTTACGGCTTGTGAGAATTGCCACGTTCAACGCTAATTCCGTTCGCGCACGGCTGGATATTGTTCTCGACTGGCTGAACAAGCATGATCCGGATGTCCTCTGTATGCAGGAGACAAAGGTCAGGGATGAGGAATTTCCGCTGGGACCATTCCAGGATGCTGGTTACCACGTGAGCTTCAAGGGCCAGAAATCGTACAACGGTGTAGCGATCATATCGAAAACCAGGCCCGTAAAAGTATCCTTCGGGCTGGGTGGCAGGAATTCCGATGAGACGAGGCTGGCTTATGCCAGGTTTGGCGCATTGCATGTGATCAACACTTATGTGCCGCAGGGTAGAGAGATTACGCATGAGATGTATCAGTACAAACTGAAATGGTTTCGGCGCCTGAAGAAGTACTTTGATCAGAAGTTTACCGCCAGGATGAAGGTCGTATGGGTAGGAGACCTGAACGTAGCTCCTGAGGCTATGGATATTCACAATGCCGTGCAGCAGGCAAAGCATGTCTGTTATCATGTCGATGTTCGCAGGTCATTTGCCAGTACGGTTGGCTGGGGGTTTGTTGACGTTTTCAGGATGCATCATTCGGAGCCTGGCTGTTACACCTTCTTTGATTATCGGCAGCGGAATACTCTAAAAGAGAATAAGGGCTGGCGGATCGATCATGTTCTTGCCACGCCGTCGCTCGCGAAGAAGTGCACGGATTCCTTTATCGATCTCGAACCCAGAGGCCTCGAGCGCCCCTCGGATCACACCTTCCTCGTTGCCGATTTCGCTATCTGATTCTTCATTATACGCCCCAAATAAGCCCTGTTGTAGAGAAAAGATCGCCTGGAAACCGCCTTGCCACCACGAACACAGCGGTTATTGGCCCGCAAATTTCACAAATTTCCTGATGCAATTGTGCATAGCATCACCATTACAGGACGAATCGTCAAAACGCCACATTGCAGTATGTCCATACGGCTTCAGAGGCGTTTGGTGACGAAAATGTGTGAGATGTCCGGGTTAGGAGAATGATGAGCTTCGATATTCGGATTTCGGATTTGAAAGCCGTCAGGCTTTCAAATGTCTTCTTGCAGCCTTGACCGTATTGCGAAGTAGCATGGCGGTCGTAACCAGACCTACACCGCCCGGCACCGGCGTTACAAGTGATGCCTTCTGACAGGCCTCCTCGAACATGACATCGCCGACGGTCTTCTTCTTGGGCCGACCCTTGTCGTTGAGCACCGGCTCGCCTTTGTCATCTAAAACATTGACCCTGTTAATGCCAATATCAATGACAATTGCTCCTTCTTTGACCATGTCACCCGTGATGAGGCCGGCTTTTCCTGCCGCGACGAACAGAATGTCGGCGCGCCCTGTATGGAACGCCAGATCCTGGGTGGCAATGTGGCAGACTGTAGGTGTTGGAGCCTCGCGCAGCGATGCCAGTAACAGGAGCGTCAGTGGCTTGCCAACGATGTCCGAATGTCCGACCACTACGACTTCCTTGCCTTTGAGCTCAACGCCTGTCGAGAGCAACAACTCGAATGCTGCTTCTGCTGTGCAAGGTGCGACGGAGGGTTTTCCGTAGACCAGCTGGCCCATGTTTCTCGGATGCATGCCTTCGACGTCCTTTGACGGCGAAATAGTTTGTTGGATCTTCTTTGAATCAATACCTTCCGGGACAGGCATGAGAAGAATGATTGCCGATACATCTTCATCGTTGTTGAGATCGTCAATATGCTTCGCCAGCTGTTCTTCGGTGCTGTCGTTGGGGCATTGATCGAGCATGTAGTCAATGCCGACGGCTTCGCAGCTGCGTTTCTGCTGGCCAGCATATACCTTGGCGCCGGGGTTATCGCCGACCATCACGGCCACCAGGCGTGGGGCGACTCCTTTGGCGGCCAATTCCGCAACATCTGTTTTGACTTGGCCCTGGATCTTGTCTGCGAGGGGCTGCCCTGCAAGTAGTTTTGCTGTCATCTGACTATTTCCTTTGTTTGCTCTACTATTTTGTTCCTAATGCCACAGAGGGTGTCATAACCTGTTTCCAGCTCTTCTCGTAGGGATTTGGTCAAGGCCTCGTCCCCGAGCGCACTCAAGTTTATATCGACATTCAACATGCCAGAGGCATAAGCGGCCACGATCAATTCCACGCCAACTGCCACATCGCTTACCAGATTCCTGTTGCCACGTTCCAGCAGGGGCGTACACAGCTCGCCTGCCTCGCGCAGTGTCCGACAGAGCCGCAACGGCACCTGCATGGCATCGGAGAGAGCTGCCTTGATCGCAGCCTGTCGTGCCGATTTCTCTTCGTCCGTTGCTTTAGGCATTCTATAGGCGGTGGTCACGCTGCTGTAGACTGTGACATCCTCATCGATCAGATCTTGCACGGTTTGTCGAAGTCGCTCGGACTCCGATAAGACGCGAGATATTTCCTCCTGCACAGCCTTGTACTTCTCTTTGTCGACTGTAAAGTTGCCCACCATGAAAAGGGCAGCCAAGCCCAGCGCACCGGTTGCGGCCGCGGCACTGCCACCACCAGGGGTAGATTTTCTGCCCGCCAGATCATCAAGATAGGTTTTTAAGTTGGATGTCAGATACATGAGTTATCAAGTCGGATCGTAGCCATGTC
>JAUXFM010000081.1 GCA_030622955.1 Lentisphaerales bacterium | reverse complement strand
GTTCATCCGTGAGGAAGCCCTCACCGATGAACTCCGGGCGACCACCGCCAGAGTCTCTATCCCATCCGATCCCGGCACGCGGATGCTTGCTCAGGTCGAGCAGTGGCGGCAGACGGAGTCCGACTGCAGGACAGAGCAACTTGCCGGGGAGAAAGCGAGACTCGGCAAGGCCGAGACTCGCATCTCCCGGCTACTCGATGTCTACATTGACGGCTCTATCGAGCAGGTCGACTACACGCGGAAGAAGGAGGAATTACTCCACGAGAAGACAGGTGTGAAGGAGCGAATCCGTAGAATCGAGCAAGAAGGTAGTGCTTGGCTCGAACCTCTCGAATGCTTCCTGAAAGACGCCATTCAGGCGGATACTACGGCTTTATCTGGAACTGATCAGGAATTGAGGGATTTTCACCGGCGCATTGGCTCGAACCTATCCTTGATCGAGCCGATTGGGGAGAGTCCCGACCTACGTCGGGACGCGCGAGCCTCCAAAGAACGTGCGGCAAAGTTCACCAAGCCGAAGGCATGGAGTTCATCTCGTCGCGGCGGCTTCGCCGCACGCGCCTCTTTCAAACAAGATTCCGGCAGTCACGCCGGAGCGATAATTCCCTGTCACACAAGCAGTTCTGGAAATCAGCAGTCAAGCGAATCAGAATCGCGTCAATCGCGCGATTCTGATTCGCCAGAAACATTTCTCAAGAAATCGTCATCCAGATGGGCGGACAGACCAGTCCCGGTTCTTCAGGTTGAGTTTCCCAATCCTTGGCGAATTCTGGCCGATTCGCCGAAAAATCTCAAGTGGTCGGGGCGGTGAGATTTGAACTCACGACTCCTTGAACCCCATTCAAGTGCGCTACCAGGCTGCGCTACGCCCCGTATCTTTGGCATTTCATGCCGAGAGTTTCAAGCAGATAAGGAGCATATATGGGATCTAACTGTTCTGCAACATGAAACTGCCGCCAGCAACAAAGAGCGCCACCATCGGTTGCAGACATGAATGGCAGTTGCCTCAATCGAATGGGCTCTGCTGGAGATCTATGTGTGGTGACAGACTCACTTGAGAAGGTCGACTATATCCTGCCGCTCTTGCTGTGCCGCCCAATCCCGAGCTGTCTTGCCGTCGGTTGTGCTGGCGCTTGAGTCTGCACCTTTCTGCAGGAGAAGCTGGATGATCGCGACGTGACCGCTTTCTGTCGCACGATGTAGAGGTGTGATGCCTTCATGGCTAGAGGTGTTGACGTCTGCACCACGTTCAATGAGGGAGCGGGCGTTATCGATATTGCCCCTGGCTGCGGCACGGAAGAGGGCACCATCCTTGCCCAGTACCCATAATTGGGACTTTTCGGAATCGGAGGGAAAGAAATTCCTGTCCTTTTTCATAATGTCTCCCGCTAATGGGGCAGTTTAGGGCAGGGGGCAGGCGGCTGTCAATTGTTCTATTTCTGGCCTGCAATGGCTTCGGCAATGTTCAAGGCGTGGTCCTTGATCTTGCGGTATGATTGCAGCATATCGACGAAGACGAGAGATGTGAGGGGCAGAACACGTTTTGTCTCAACCATTGTTACGTGGGAATGCCGTGCATCCTTCATCATGTGAGTTATTGTGTCGCCATGGCTGTATGCCTTGCTGAGTATGTCGGAGTTACCATCTGCGAATGCATCACTCACCATGTTTATGTATTCAGCAACCTTGTCGTGCAAATTCAGAAGCTCCTGCTTGCCTTCGGATGAGAATGCAGCTCCAAGATTCCGCATCTTGAGTTTCAGTTTTAGAATACCTGCAGCATAGTCGCTGATGGATTCGTACTCATCGGTGATTCGCAGTTGGCAGCGAGCCTGATCCATTACGTCGCGCGGGACGCTTCCGGAAAGGAGGCTGCCGAGGAACTCGACAATCTCCTTTTGCATTATGTCCAGTATTTCTTCACGGTGGAAAAGTTTCTGTTCGAGTTGCTCGTCGGGTTCCTCTTGTGCGATGAGCTCTCTGAGCCATGTCATCATCTTTCCGACGCCTTCTCTCATTTTAATGATCTCATCAGATGACTGTTGTATTCCAAATGCAGGTGTATCCAGGAGGCGGACGTCCAGGAAAGTGAGATGAGGCGCTTCCTTGTGTGCTTTATCCGGCACTACCCATTTGAGAAAACGCGCGAGGGAATGTGTCAGCGGCAGGAAGAGACAAACTAGAATGAGATTAAACATGGAATGCGAGAGGGCAATTCGCTTTGCGATATCGACGTTGCTGCTGACAAGGTTGTTGAGAAATCGAAGATAAATGAAGAAGAACGGAACCATCACTCCTACGGCTACGATCTTGATCAGGATATGTGCATATGCAACACGCTTGGCCGATGTGGACGCGCCCAGGGAAGCAAGATACGCTGTAATTGTTGTGCCGATATTCTCGCCGAGCACCAGCGCTACTGCCGTGTTGTACCCAATAACTCCCGATCGTGCCAGGATGATGGTCATGGCGATCGTGGCAGATGATGATTGTACAATGGCTGTAGTCAATGCACCGATCAGGACACATTTCAGGAGCGTGACGTATCCTGTCGGCTCGAATTTTATGAGTGCTGCTCGTATTGCATCGCTCTGTTTGATCGGTGCCAGCCCATCCTTCATGAGGTACAATCCGAAGAAGACCATGCCCACGCCCATGATTGTCATGGCTGTATAGCGCACACGCTCGTTTTTTGAGAAGAGGTATACGAATCCAGAAATGCCCAGGATGGGGAGCCCGTACTCGATTACGTTCATGGATACGATCCATGCGGTTATGGTGGTCCCAAGATCAGCGCCCAGGATTACGCCAATGGCCTGTAGCAGTGTCATGAATCCGGCATTGACCAGGCCTACCACGATTACGGTGGTGACCGAGCTGGATTGGATCAGGCTCGTTACCCCCGCGCCTACGCCACATGCGACCAGTCGGTTGTCGGTAACTGCGCTGATCATCTTGCGCAGCCGGGTGCCGGCAATTGCCTGCATTCCTTCAGACATGTGCTTCATACCGAGAAGGAAGATGGCAAGCCCACCGATTAGATACGTTGCTATGTCTGCTATATCTTTTACGGTCATGAACTACGCTCTTCTCGATTGTTCACTGAGGCGCCTGTTTAGCACATTCGGTGTTGGCATGAAAGCAATAATTGGGGGTCATTTTGCGCGGCTCGTCCAGGGACAGTTCATGAGCCTGAATCGCCATGGCAGGGCCGCGTCGGCTCCTGCATAATCGATGCCTACACGTGGATGTTTCAGGATGTCAGATGGCCGAATATCGGTGCCGCGATCCTCCAGCCAGACCTTGTTGCCAGTGAGATCGATGCCGCTGTGATCTGTTGTGATCCCGAGTGCCTGGCTCATTGCGCCGGGGCCGGCGCAGAGGCAGAAGTCTTCAGGCTGACGCGTTCTGCGTGTGCCCATTATTTCTGTGCCTGCCAAGGGTTGAATCGCTCTGACCAGGATTGCGTGGGGGATATCGCGCAGGTTGGTCACGATGTTGAACAGCGAATGGATGCCATAGCAGAGATAGACATATGCGACGCCTCCCTTGTGATACATGATCTCTGTCCGTTGTGTTCGCCGATTTCCATAGGCGTGAGAGGCGCGATCTTCAGGGCCTGCATATGCTTCTGTTTCGACTATCATGCCGCCGGTCAGTTCATCATCGAATCGCGTGAAGAGATACTTGCCGATCAGGTCGCGGCTGATCTGTACAACATCTTTCCTTCTATAGAATGATTTTCTGAGCTTTGCCATAACGTGACAGGATGAACTTACGCTAAGGTTTGCCTTGCTGTCGACTAGTAGCTGTTCGCTCGCACAGTAGGTGGCACGCATGCGCGGTTGTTCAATCGATTAGCCGCGGAATCTTGCCAAATGGTGACCCTGGAGTGATAGGGTATTGCGGATATCGAATTTGCAAATCCTACAGGCTTCTCTAGAACTGAAAGTTTAACCCGAGTGCCTGGGAGCGGTTGTCCAGGCTCTGCATTTCCCATTGGAGGGATACGTGCTGGCCAATGTAAAATTCGAGGCCGAACGCCACGCCACTGCGATCGTCTTCCTTGATGCTGCTCATACCGAGCATACCGTTTACATCAGAAACGATTGGCCCGGCAAAGAGTGTCGTTGAACGGGGGAAATAGAGCTGGCCTCTGTCGCTGTGAACGACGAGTGAGGCGGTGATTGAAAGGAACCACTCTTCCCATTTCAGATCGCTGCCATGGTATTCAGTGCTGACATCCGAATACTGAGCTCCAAAATTGATGCGCAGCTCGTCCACTGCGAATGTTGTGTCGCTGATGTCGTAATTGAAGATGCGGACATCCACCTTGCATATTGCTTCGCTACCGTTGTCTCCATCATCCTCTGTATGCGGATCTGTTACCTGGGCACCACCGCCGCCAGCGTAGATGGTGAACCATGAAAGGGGAGCATAGCCTATGAAGCCAACTGCGTGACGAATCTTGAGTTTGTGCCGTGATGAGCCGCCATCTATTCTGAACTCCCTCTTTTCATCCTGCATGTATCCGCCGAAACTCCAGGAGGGCATGCTGAACTTATCAACAAGATATTCCCTAGGGGTGTTGCCGCCGACGCCGCTGATAGCGGCGCGGGAGTTGGATGCTCCGATTACAAGCAGAGGTATCAGAAGTAGAAGAAAGTGTTTTTTCATGACATTATGACTTTAGGTATATAAAAGCGAAGGTGGTACTTGTGCAAGAAGATTTTTGCGGTTATTTTATGCAAATTGGGGAATCAAATGAAAATGACCGGAATGAAAATGACTATTGTGTTCATATTGCCTGCATTGCTTCTCTTTTGTGTTGCGGGTTGTTTCCCGCAGGATAAACCCGAGATGCCCCGTAAATTTACTGATCTGCAGGAAGCATTGGGTGTAACTACGGGTAATGTTGAGTATCTCAGCCTGTACGATAAGCAACTAATGGAATTTCCTGTAGGATTGCTGAAGCTCTCTGATCTGAAGCGTCTGGGACTCCGTAAGAACAAGTTGGCCACAGTGCCTGCGGAGATCACAAAACTTAATAAGCTCGAAGTGCTTGATCTGGGCGAGGCACAGCTTGTGAAGCTTCCTTCCGAGATTGGCCAGCTGCCTTCCCTTAAACAGCTGTATCTCAACGGCAATCGGCTCGCATCGGTGCCGGGCCAGTTAGGGAACCTGGCGGAACTGACCTATCTCAATCTTGATCGTAACAAGTTGGCTGGCTTACCGGCAGCGATCGGAAATCTCTCGAAACTGAAATGGCTCAGGCTTAATGATAACCTTTTGACATCGCTACCACCTGATATCGGCTCTCTCTCGAATCTCGATCGACTGTACCTTCGGAATAACAAGTTCAAGGCGGTGCCAGAACAGATCTCACAATTGACGTCTTTGACTGCTCTTTCAATGGATGACAACCAGTTGGAAGAGCTTCCCACATGGATCTGGCGGCTGCAGTCGCTTGAACGGCTTGACCTCGAACGCAACAAGATTAAGAAGTTGCCTGAGGAACTTGGCGAATTGAAGAACCTGCGCATCCTTCTACTTACCGGCAACCCATTGCCTATCGAAGATTACGAAAGAATCAGGAAACAACTCCCCCTCTGCCAGGTGATCTTTTAGGCTGCTCTAGGCGGACAGGGACTGATCTAGCACCCAACACATTGCCGCGAAACGGGCTTGGTTATTAGGTGTAGAGTAGCATTCACTGATCACGCGGATTCGACGGATCACCTTTTTTGAACCCGGAGCCATCAACCAGCGCGAATATTTCACGAGAGATCTGCTGCATGCTCGGATAGTAGTGCTACTGTTGCACTGCTTGCGAAACACGACATTGATATATTGCGATATGTCCGCTGCCGCGCTTTACTGCTGAGACACAACATTAACAGCACTCTTCAATTCTTCGCGACGACAACTCATGAAATGTTCATGCTAAGCGGTCGGCTGTCCACCGGGACCGAAGATACCCGAAGATTGGTCGAGTTCAAGCGGATGGGCGGAATCCTTGGCCGGAGTTTCGCTGATCCCATCAATTGCTTTGAGGATTGGTTCAAGTTCCTTGCTCGCCTTTTCGACGTAGAGTTTGACGAGTCCGACGGTGGTGCTTCTGCCAAAGATTACCAGCAGCAGGAAGTCAAGAACGCTCTGCATGTAGATGCTGGTTTCCTTGCCCTGGTGATAGATCAGATGAAATGTTGGTTCACCGATGAGGGTTGCCAGCTCGCGGGTTGCAGCGAAGGATCCGGCTGCAAGCGCTGCAATAGTGGGGATCGCCGATGATTCCGATTGGGCAAAATGCGCGATCATGTTTCCACCGCAATCGCTCATGAATACTGCATCTGCCTCCGCTTGGACTGCGAGGTCGCTTAATGCAGTGTTTAGTTTTTCGCTCTGTTCCTCAGATATTGCGTAACCTGGCATATCAACCGTCCTTTGCCCTGTCGGCAGGCTCCTTGTTGCCACCGTCAGAGGGCATGTTGTGAGCTTCGATGAATTGAGTCATGACCATCTTGCATACCGTGTTGAGAGTGTCGTTAACGCCCTTGCCTTTCACGGCAACGGCCTCTTTGCAGAGCGCCTTTACGGGGCCGCCGTTCAGAAGGAATTCGAGGTAATGGGAAGGCGCGATGTTGGGCAGGTCGCGTTTGTTGAACTGGAGGATGTAAGGAATATCTTCAAGGGCACGGTTATATGTCTTCAGGTTCTCCTGGAGATTCTCGAAGCTCTCGACATTCACCTCCATCATTTCCCATTGAGAATCGGCGACGAAGACGAGGCCGTCTACTCCTGTAAGGACAATCTTGCGGGTCTGATTGTAAATCTGCTGGCCTGGCACGGTGTAAAGCTGAAACCTGGAGACAAAGCCCTTGATGGCACTCGACTGCAAGGGGAGGAAGTCAAAGTAAAGGGTTCGATCCTGTTGTGTGGAGAGCATCGTCATTTTGCCCTTCACATCGTCAGGCATGATCTCGTGGAGTTGCTCCAAGTTGGTCGTCTTCCCGCTGAGTGGCGGGCCGTAGTAGACTATCTTGAAGTTGATTTCCTTCTTGCCAAGGTTGACAAACGACATGACGCTCCGTCCAGCTCTGAAGTCGGGACCCGCGGTTATTCCGCCTCTCCCTTGCTGGTAAGAATGGTAGCTGGGTCTCATGGAAAAAGCAATCAGGTTTTGTCGCTTTTAAACGCTCTTGACATTGTGGTTGCCGGGACTAGAATTACATCAAAGTGGCCCGGAGACATTGTAACTGTCTGCTGGGTGACAGCTTCTATATGTGGGGTGGTGTGATGCCTGACGAAAACGTTCCTGCGGATCTGTCTGAGGGTGGCGTTATAGATGACTCCGTTTCTGAGGCGATATCTGCAATAAGGCAGATCGAATCTTTCTTCGATGCGGTTGAAGACGGGGTCAAGGATTCAGCGAATACGTTCGATATGCCTTTTGACGATGTGTTTGCATTGATCCCCGAGCGTTACAGGGCTCGCAAACCCGCGCCAGAGGAAAGCGCCACCAAGGTTCGTATAATTGTGGCCAAGCTTTTCGATCACCTAGCCCGTGGCAGGGTTGCCATATTTGTCTCAAAGCTCTCGGAATTTATGCCTGCCGACATAGTCACGGACGAGTGCCGGGCGGACAGTGTTACTGAGGTGGTTTTGCCACTCGCACAGATCGTTGCCTGCATAGACCCCTCGGTCCTCCGTGAGCACATGACTAAGGCCACTAAGACGTATAAAGTCGGTGATCTTCCCGATCCTTTTGATCTCGAACCTAAGGGCGAAGGAGCTCCTGAGCCGTCTTCTGAACCTGCCGCCGAGCTACCATCTGAACCTGAACCGGTGCCGCCTCCCGTGGATCGAGAGATCGCGAAGGAGCCTGAGCCGCTGCCCGTTCCTGATGTTGTGCCTGAACCACCTGCGCCACCACCTGTTCCCGATCAACCTATTGAGGTCGCGCCGCCTCTTGCTGAAGAGAAGAGCGCGGAGCCGCCTGCTGTGCTGGAAGAGCAGGAACCGATAAAGG
The DNA here is from genome assembly GCA_030622955.1 of Lentisphaerales bacterium. Classification (GTDB taxonomy): domain Bacteria; phylum Verrucomicrobiota; class Kiritimatiellia; order JAUXFM01; family JAUXFM01; genus JAUXFM01. Next base: position 4,034 of record JAUXFM010000081.1, on the reverse strand, counting down.
AGGAGGCACCGCCATCTCTAGTCGAACAGGCAGAGGAACCTGTCAAAGCCGCTCAGCCTGAAAAGCTTGTTGAGCCGCAGGAGCCGCCTCTTGAAGAAGAGGCATCTGCGCCGCTTGTTGAGTCGAAAAGGCCGGAACCGGCAGCTCCTGTGAGGCAGGTAGAATCGCCGCTGAAGCCTATTGCTGAGATGCAGGAGCCGGTGGCAGCGAGAATTGCAACGGCGCCGAAGCAGGGGATGTATGGCGTTTCCGGCACAGGTGCCGTCAATCTGAATACTGCTACGCGCGAGCAACTCCTGACGCTAGATGGTGTTACGCATGCCGGCGCTGAGGATATTATCAAATATCGTGAGCAGAATGGCCCGTTCAGGGTCATATTCGATCTTTTCAGTGTGCCTGGATTAGGTCGCAAGACTTTCAAGAGAATAACCGGGATGCCCTACAGTGAGAAGCGACAGCACAGGGCGCGCAAGTTAGTCAGGCTCCTTGATGTTTCTGAAGAGGATGTTTCGCGACTGGCTGCTATAGCGGAGGGACTCACGAATATGCCCGGATTTGCGGGCTGCGTTATTTCCGATGAAGATGGGCTTATGCTTGTTGAAAGCAGGGCAGAGGTCTATGCGGAGCCGCTGAGCGCCATAGTTTCACGTATGCTGGCACAGGTTAAAACCAATCTCGAAGTGCTCAAGATTGACCAGGTAGACTCCATTTCAATAGGGTTCGAGGAAAGGATGCTGACGATTGTTCCTAGTGGTAGAATCTTTCTCACGGCAGTTCATGAAAGGAGCAGGCTTACCAAGTCGCAACTGAGTGTCTTGCGGCAAGTTGCCGATGAACTCGTCTGGCTCTTGAGCCACCGTGGCTACGTTGGGTAGTTCATTGGTCAGTTCGGGATGGGACGTTTAAAACCTGAAGCCCGCCTGGCCGGGCTCGGCGACTGGGGAAGCCTGAAATCATTGCCCAAATGCTCGATTCCGCAAAACTTCGTGAATGTCTCGTTCCGGAAAGGATCATAACTGCTGGGCAGTATGATCAGGCTGTGTTGTATGCCGAGAAGCAGGCCGTCTCAATTGATTCTGCGATCATTGAGCTGAACTATATTGACATGAAGGTGCTTGGCGAGGCGCTATCCAAAGGTCTGAGCATGCAGTACCAGCCGCTGCTTGATCTGCCGTCGAATCCGCATATTTCATCGATCTTCTCGATCGAATTCGCTGCGATGTGGAAGGTCTTTCCATTTCAGTATGATGCTGAGGACAATATTCTGGTGGTTGCTGTGCATGACCCGATCCAGACCTGTGCGCTCGAGCAGGTGAATGAATTCTTCATGCAGGATTACAGGTTGCGCTTTGCGATCGCGTCCCTGCCTGAGATCGAAGCGGCACTGACAGGTGCGAAAGAGCGGGAGGCGGTATTGCCTCCTCCAGCGCCGCCGAACAGGAAACAATCAGCGAAAGGCACGGACGAAGGGAATGTTGAACTGAGCAAGGAATACGGAGCATCGGTTGAAGGTTCGGCGTCCGGGAAGGCTGATGCTGAAGTGCCCGGAAAAGATAAGCAGAAGGGAGAGGGCGCAGGCCTGCGACGTCTGAAGATTCCTGCATCTGATGGCCTGCCGTTGACGGCGTCTGTGGCGCCCAGAAGGAAGCGGGCACTGAAGAAGCAAGGAGCACCTGCTGAGGAGAGTGTTTCATTCGAGGTGTTCATCCAGATGGGGCGGGCATTAGTTGCGGCGGTCTCGTTCATGGTAAGGGCAAGACTTTCAGGAAACGAGGAGAAGCTGGCCGATATCGTCAAGCGCGTTAGGTACTGTGATCTTCTGGCATCGCGCTTGGAATTCGATCAGCTTGAGGACGATGCAGTGGTCCTGGCGGCTTGGTTATCCGGGCTCGATGATTGCCATGGAATTGCGCGACAGCTGATTACACCGCATAAGCTGGAGGAGATTCTCCAATATGATGAGACGGATATCGGTGCGCAGCGCGAAGAGGCGCAGTTGTTGGGACTGGTCAGATGCTACGAGGATTTCAGGAAATCTGAAGAGAACATAGATGTGGACATGACACGTCGCCACCTGCAACGGTTCTGGTCTTCCGAGACACGGCACCAGGACACCCTGGAAACATTCCTTCAGCTTCTCATGGATGAAGAGTTCCTTGCACAACTTGACAGGGGGACAGGTCGTATTCTCGTTGTGAGCGCTACGGAGTCCGTCAAGCCTATCCTCTCAACCCCGTTGAAGCAGGATGGTTATGAAGTTGAGATCGTGGTGAATGCGGGACTCGCAGAGAAGATCGTGGAATCTGATGGTTGTGACCTTGTCATCTGTGAGCGCAACCTGCCCGATAGCGATGGCTTGGCGCTCTGCCGGAAGCTGAAGAAGAACCCCGAAACCCTTAAAGTGCCCTTCATGATGTTGGCCGACGAACAGGGCGAGTCACATGCTGCAGAATGTATACGAGCCGGTGCTGACGAGTTTGTGGGACGCCCCTTTGATCTCGAGCTTCTCTTCTTCAAGGTCGAGCGGCTCATGGCTGCTACCGTCGGAGAGGATGCCAGGGAGGGTGTCAAAGGGTCGCTCGATGACATGAGTTTCACTGATATGATCCAGATTGTCTGTGCCGGCAGCAAGAGCATGCAAGTGACGCTTATCTGTAGTGCTGGCGAAGGCAAGGTATTCATCAATGCCGGCCAGATTGTTCATGCGCAGGTTGGCGAGCTGGCAGGTGATGCCGCATTCTACGAACTGATGAAATGGAAGGGCGGCGAGTTTTTGATGGTCCAGTGCTCCGAGTTCCCTGAATCTACGATACAATCTTCCGCAATGTCACTCCTTATGGAAGGCGCGCGCCTTGTGGATGAGGGGTAGGGTGAGAAGAATGATGGATGAGCATGAGCCCTCGTTTCTTAATTGACGCTGATCATCGGCCTGCTTCTTTTGGCCTCACAGGAATTTGAGGCCTTCCCGAATTTCGCGGGGCTCCACCTTGATTCCATCAGGTGTTCTTCGAATCACTCAGGTTTCAGGTTTCCGCCTTCACCCTGTTTTTTAGATCTTAACCGCCGCATGTTTGATCAGTGCAAACGTTTCTTCCTTCGTGAATGCTTGTGATCTTGGTCTGTCAGGGAACAGTTCGCTATATGTCGTGACCATGAGCCTGCCGCGTTTGGCCAGTCTTGGAGGGTCGGGATGTCCTTTGCATGGTGAGAAAGTATAGTCTTCGAGGAGGGGTGCTTTGCTGTGGTCTTTCTTTACCTCTTCCAGCAGACCGCGAGCATGGTGAATCGCCTGTGATCCTTCCTGTATGATGTTCCGGAACTGTTTGCGGTATGTCTCGAGGATCTTTTCCTGGCCGGCATGCACAAGGCAGATCCCTTCAAAGAAGAGTGCGATACCGTAGACGAGATCGTCTTGTCGGTGGAGTTTGTCTTCGAACGATCGGATCAGATCTTCAGCAGGTGCCTGTGGCAGGTTGTCGGCATATTCTTCTGCCAGAATCAGTGGCATATCTATTCTCCTATATTGCCGGCCATGAACCCTGCTCCCTTGGAGCCACCCGGGCCTGTTTGTCTACCTGGCACGCTACTTCGGTCAAGCCTGGTTCATGGCACCCCCGGCAGGGTTCAAACCTGCGACCCTCGGATTAGAAATCCGATGCTCTATTCAACTGAGCTACGGGGGTAACCGGAACAGGTGGGAGCATAAATAAAGCGACCGATCTAGGCAAGTGTTCTGTGTTCCCGTCTCTTTTTAGTTCAACTCACGGTGATTGTTCGGGTCGTATGGCGTCATATTGACGGGATAAGTGTAGCTGGGAGAGTAATCTTTCCCATAGAGTCAGGGTCTAAACAATCAACAATAGGGATTGACGCTGTTCAGCGTGAGCTGGCAGTGTAGTACTATTCATCCGCGCGCAAAACGCTGCTGTATAGGGCTGGAAGCAGGTGGGGAACTCATCCGTTTTGGGATGGATATTGCCGCGAGATGGATTGAAGGCGGAAATACGATGCGTCGCCCCATCATCTCTTGACCT
>JAUXFM010000086.1 GCA_030622955.1 Lentisphaerales bacterium | reverse complement strand
TTCCTCTTTCTTTTCCGATTGACGCTCCCCCTTGACTGTTAACACCCCGGATTCGATATCAACGTGGATATCATCTTTCTCGAGGCCGGGAAGATCCGCCTTTACGACAATGCTGCCCTCCTCTTCAAAAACATCGATCTCAGGATGCCAATACGCGATCGCTGCATTGTTACTCCCCGAAAGAAGTGACGTATTGAACAGGCGATCCATTTCCTCGTGTAGTCCCATTAGTTCGCCAAAAACGTCCACATGCCTCCTCATTCCTGGTCTCCATCTTACCAATTTCATCTTCAGTCCTCCTTTTTGCGTTTCCGCTTTGCTTGAGGTTCTGCTGCCCTCACCTTCCCTCTAGCAACAGCCGTGCCAACTCTGACGACACGACTTCTCGTCACTCCCAACATGCTGGTGCGCAGGATGTTACGGATTCACCACCATCTCGAGTCGCAGCGCCTAAGTGAGTCATCCTGGCACACCCCTGCCACTTCTCGAACTTCCTTCAGTGCCACAATGGCTCATTCATGACAGATTCAGTGATGCTATCGCCTGTTGATTTGCAATTTTCTGGCCATGCATATAGAGAAATTACAAGCCGAGAAGCGTTTTACTAATGAACACCGGGTTTGAGGGCTTCTTCAGAAGAGCCTTGTTTGGAATGCCCGGCATCGCTATAAGAATCTGAATGCAAAACGACAATTAAAGGAGAAACGCCCGGATGGACCAATCACAATTCTCAGATCTACTCACAGTGCAGGCTGATAAATTCGAGTTACTACGACAGGAGGTGAAAAAGGTAATTGTCGGCCAGGATCGGCTACTCCACAGCATGTTGACCGCTATCACCACTGGTGGCCATATTCTTCTTGAGGGTGTCCCTGGTCTCGCCAAGACACTCGCGGTTAAGACGCTCGCACAGGCGCTGGGCCTACAGTTTCAACGTATTTCATTCACGCCGGACCTGCTTCCTGCCGATGTAATCGGCACAATGATTTACAGTCCCAAGGACGGCACATTCTCTTCCAAGAAAGGTCCTGTCTTTACGAACCTGCTATTGGCCGATGAAATAAACCGAGCACCCGCCAAAGTGCAATCGGCACTACTAGAAGCGATGCAGGAGCGGCAGGTAACCATAGGCAACACCACCTATCCGCTCCCCGATCCTTTCCTGGTCATGGCGACCCAGAACCCTATTGAGCAGCAAGGCACCTACCCGCTCCCCGAGGCACAGATCGATCGCTTCATGCTTAAATGCAAGGTAGGCTACCCCACCCGAGAAGAAGAAAGAATTATCATGAATCGCTTCACGCGCGCCCAGAACAATTCTGTCAACTCGGTCATAACCAGCGATGACATCAATTCGATGCGCCAGATTCTTGACCAGGTTTACTGTGATGAGAAGCTCGGTGACTATATTCTGGACATTGTTTTCGCTACCCGCGAACCGGAAAAGCACGGGCTGGATATCAAGCACCAGATCGAATACGGAGCCTCACCGCGAGGCACCCTCTTCCTGAATCTTGCTGCCCGGGCAAATGCACTTCTGCACGGCAGGGCATATGCAACGCCACAGGACGTCAAAGAAGTCGCCTACGACGTACTCCGCCACCGCGTTACTCTCACATACGAGGCAGAGGCAGAGGAAGTCTCGAGCGAAGACATCATTTCCCTGATCCTGGGTGAAATACCTGTGCCGTAGAGAAGATTGATCGGAACATCAACATCCGAAATCGCAAATCCGAGATGCGAGATCGATAAATGGCGATAGACACAAAAGAACTGATGAAGCAAGTCGCGAAGATCAAGGTGATCACAAGCCGCCTGGTCGATGAGCACCTCTCCGGTGAATATCATTCGGTATTCAAAGGCCAGGGCATGGAATTCGATGAGGTCCGAGAGTATGTACCGGGTGACGACACACGCGCCATTGACTGGAACGTAACAGCGCGTATGGGCCATCCCTTCGTCAAGCGCTTCTGTGAGGAGCGTGAACTCACAATCATCTTTCTCGTCGACATCTCAGGTTCTCAATCGTTTGGATCGCAAGCGAGGACTAAGGCTGAAGTCGCAGCAGAGATCACCTGCCTCCTCGCGCTCTCGGCCATAAAGAACCAGGACAATGTTGGTCTGATCCTCTTCAGCGACCGCATTGAAACCTATGTACCACCACGCAAAGGCAAAATTGCTGCAATGCGCCTGGTCAGGGAGGTCCTGGCGGCTGAAGAGACGCGCAACCCAACTGACATAGCTGCTGCGTTCCGCTTCCTGAACAATGTTCAGAAAAGGAAGGCGGTGGTTTTCCTCATCTCGGACTTCATAGACAACAATTACACAAAGGAACTCAGGGTAACCTCCCGAAGACATGACGTTATTTGCTGTCCGATAACTGATCCATGCGAGTTGAACCTGCCGAATGTCGGACTCGTTGAAGTACAGGATCCCGAAACTGGCGCACTCGCCCTGCTGGACACCAGCTCACCGGCTGTTCGCAAAGCTTTTTCGGGCGCTGCAGCTGCAGAGCAACAACAACTAACCGAGGATCTGAGAAGATTGAAAATAGATACCATTCCACTCTCAACTGAAAGGCCATTCATCGATGACGTTAGAAGACTTTTCAGACAGAGACAAATGAGGGCCGGCAGAGGCTGAGCCGAAGGGGTATCCACCATGTCACTCACATTCAGGCGTATATCGCTATCTGCGATTCTGGCAGCCAGCATCATTGCTTTGGGATGTGCTGAGAAGAAACATGCCGCTGGGCGCACCTCGCTTGTTCGTGAATTCTCGGCCGGACCTGTGAGCGCCACGCTCACCGTCAGGCCTGCTGTTGTTGAGCTTCATCGTGATGTCCTGGTGCAGCTCGAAATCACCGCCCCTTCTGAAATAGATGTTGATATGCCCGAGCTTGATGGGCGATTTAACGGCCTCAGCCTGAGCGGAATGTTCGATGAACAACCCTACCACGATAATGGCAAGACCACTTACAACAGGAAGGCTCGGCTGACCCCGGAACTGGCTCTTGAATTCAGAATAGCACCCATACCAATATCATATACAGATCGGAGCAAGAGCCCGCCAAAGAACTCATGGTTTCATACAGCCCCCATCGTGCTCGAGCAGATCGATCCCATTGACGGACCACCACCCGATGACATCACTGCAGCATTCGACCCGTTCTGGATCCGGCCTACGGCGAAAAGTGTAGGGGTCGCTCTGTTTCTTGTGGTTGCGGTGACGGGAATACTGGCGGGACTCCTACTCCTGAGCAAGCGTGTGCGGCGCAAAATACAGCTCCTTCGCTTGACGCCAAGGGAGCGTGCGTTGGCAGAACTCGCAGAACTGGTAAATAGAGATCTTATCGCCACCAGGAAGCTGAAGGTGTTCTACCTTGCACTCACCATGATTGTGAGACGCTATATAGAGCGACAACATACCATCAGGGCCCCTGAGCAGACGACCGAGGAGTTCCTTCAGGCCGTGAGTGTCGACTCAAGATTCAGCAAGACTGTGATAGAGAAACTGGCTACATTCCTTGCCGCAGCAGACCTGGTTAAGTTCGCAAGATATCAGCCCGGCAGCGATGTCGCCGAGGAATCCGCACAAACAGCCAGAGAATACATTGAAGAGGATGGGAGGGGGCGAAGTGACACTTGAGACTCGATGAAGAGTAGATGACTAAGTTTCACATTTCAACTTTCAAATAGCCATGTTTAGATTTGCAAATCCAATTTCCTTCCTGCTGTTGATACCACTCGGTATCGCCGCCTGGATGCTTTATCGCAGGACTGTTCGTAGCGGAATTCTTTTTGCGCCACTTCATCGGGTCCCGATCCAACAAAGAACCTGGCGCATCTTTGCAGAAACCATCCTGCCGGCCATGACACTCCTCGGAATCGCCATGGCGGTTGCTGCGTTGGCCAGGCCACAAAAGGTTCTTTCCAGAATGAGGCAGACCGCGGATGTTATCGCCATTCAGATGGTGGTCGACGCATCGGGCTCGATGGATGCTCTCGATCTTTCCATCAAAACGAAGGCGGGCATGAAGTACAGGAGCAGACTTGACGCCGTTAAAGACACGTTCAAGGAATTCGTCAAACGGCGGCCCAATGACATCATCGGATTGATCACATTCGGTGGATATGCGACAACTCGTGCGCCAATGACATCCGATCATGCCGCCCTCCTCCACACCCTCAGCGGCATCGAAACTGCCAAGGCCGTCATGGACAGGAATCGCAACATACTCAACAAAGAGGAATTCCTGACTGCTGTCGGAGATGCTCTCGCCACAGCCTGCGGGCGTCTCGAACAGTCTGAAGCTAAATCCAGGATTGTCGTGCTCCTAACCGACGGCGAATCCAATACCGGCGTAATCAAACCAGAAGAAGCCACAAGGCTCGCCAGCGGGCTCGGCCTCAAAGTGTACACCATCGGAGTAGGCTCAACGGGAAAAGCGCCATTCATGGTCAGGGATATCTTCGGGCGGCCAGCGATTCGACACAGCATGGTCAGTCTCGACGAGAAGCTCCTGCGAAAGATTGCCGAGGACACAGGAGGGAAATATTTTAATGTGATAGATCCTGAGGGCCTGGACAACGCAATGACGGAAATAGACGAACTCGAGAAAACCTCAATAGAACAGGACATCTACAGTCGCCACAATGAACTCTTCCCTTTCTGCCTCGTCCCGGGTCTTGCAATGATACTGGCGGGGACAGCCCTGCGAATGCTGATCAATCGTAGAATATTATAGTTCAAGAGTTCGGAAGTTAGAGAATGCACAGGTAAACGTATGATCACTGATCACGGCATATTGGATTGCAGAAAATCAAGCATCCTGCATCTGGTATTCAGCGGCCAGTATCCAGCATCGAGAACAAAATGAATCTGAGATTTGTTAATTTATGGGCACTGTACCTGCTATGGCTTGTGCCACTCCTCGCGTTCTGGTGGTATACTGCCCATGCTAGGGCAGAAAGGGTGATCGCACGGTTTGTATCCACAACCATGCAGCAGAAATTGCGGCCTCGGTCAGACGGACCAAGATCAATTCTGCAAACTGTACTTGTGATCGCCAGCATCTTCTTTCTTCTAGTTGCACTTGCACGCCCACAATGGGGAATGAAAGAGCAGCTCGTAACCGTTCGTGCCCGCAACCTCGTGATAGCTCTCGATGTATCCGCATCAATGCGCGCCAATGACGTCCACCCCAACAGGCTCGGACGTGCAAAGGCCGACATCATGGATTTGGTGCGCGAACTTGACGGCGACAGGGCCGCTCTGATCGCATTCAGACACAAAGCGGTCATGCTCTGCCCACTGACAACTGACTATGCCTACCTAAAGCACGCGCTTGACCCAGCGGGCCTGCATTCTGCACCCGCCGGACCAACCGACATTGGTGACGCTATAGTAAAGGCCTTATCTGCATTTAAAAACGATCCTGGCTCACACAGAGCAGTCATTCTTGTATCCGACGGCGAGGATCTGACAGACAGGGCTCTTGAGGCAGCCGGGAAAGCTGCGGAACAGGGCATCCCTGTTTTCACTGTCGGGCTAGGCAGCATATCCGGATCGAAGATTCCCGATCCACGAGACAGCCTTAAGAATCTCCAGTACAACGGCAAAGATATTGTCACAAGCCTCAACAACAAAACATTACGTGCCATTGCGATGAAGACAGGTGCAGCATATGTGCCCGTCGGGACTTCGGGCATGGCGGGTGTTACGCTTGGCACACTTTACAGGAACCACCTCAGCAAGCTGGCAGCCAAAGGGCAGGAAGAGCTCTTACAGCACAGACATATCGAGCGATTTCAGTTTTTCCTGCTGCCGAGCATTCTATTGCTGCTTGCAGCAGCAGCGCTGAGCCGTGGCAGGCTCGTCATAAAGCGAGAGACAGCTTCCAAAACATCGCTCGGACCAATTGCCTCTGTGCTTCTGGCTGCGATGTTCCTTGGCACGAACACGGCCTCCGCACAGGAGCCCCCCCCGAAGATTGAACAATCAATCGAATATGGCCATGAAGTATCCGCAAGGAAAATAGCGCGCGACGCCCAGGCGCTCTACTCGAAGGGGCAGCATGTTGAATCCGCCGCCGCGTACAACGTAGCTGCCGCGCGTAGTTCAGGAACTAGCTCCAGAGAATTCCTGTACAATGCTGCTGCTGCCCTTTATGAAGCCGGACAGTACGGGGAAGCGGCCAAGCTCCTGCGTGAATTAAACTATCTTGCCGACGAGAACCGAGCTCGCCTGCCACTTGGCCTCGGCACAGCCCTCTACCGGGCAGCTGACACGAATGAACCCGACAGGACGTCGGTCGAGTCAGCAGAAAAGAAAGCGGAACTCACAAGACTTGCTGGTGATGCTTTCAGGCAAGCGCTTTCCCTGGAACCCGACAACAGGACAGCAGCAGAGAACCTGGCAATCGTAATGCATAAGCTGCCAGGCATCGAGGACAAGGCCAGGATAAAGCGGTTGCTGCAGCAGTATGAGAAGACACCGGCCTCTGTCCTTGCACATGAGATGCTCTCGAATCAGCGTGCGATCATAGATGAGATGCCCCCGGCAATGGCCGATCCATCACCATCAGCAATATGGCGCATGGAGAAACTTGCAGAGCGCCAACGTTTCAATGCGGATCTCTGGATTCCGCTCAAGGGCAAGCTGGCTGAAGCGATCTCGAAACAGTCGATGACCGATGAGCAGCGCCACATGCTTGCTTCGTTCGAGCGTGCCGTCGAGTCCTTGCGTGATGACATGCATTTCGTTGCAGATGCCCTACGCGACATCAAGTCTAAAGGTTACCCCAAAGCCGTGGCCGTTGAAGCCGGGATCTATCAGCTCTGGAAGGGAGTTGCAGCATATGCGCCACTGCTGGCCGAGGGTATCAGGCGGCAGACAAATGCCATATCTCTACACAACACATCCACAACTGTTCCGCAACGATTGCGTGAAGCCATGTCAGGCGAACAGGACGAAGTCAACGATCTGACGCTTCTGTTCAAGCGCCGATTTCTCGAAGCGTTTCCTGAAGGCGAACAGCCAGAGAAGAAGGACACCGGCAATCTCTCGCCTGAAGACCGCCAGAAGATACTCGACCTCACCGATGAAGCAGTTACAGTTCAAGAGAACATCAGTCTACTCATGAAGAACACTCCGTTGATCAAAGCAAGAGCGAACCAAGAGCGAACTGCATATCTCCTTCATGAAATACAGAATTTGCTTCCCAAGGAACCTTCGGAGAATTCCGACCAGGATAACGAACCCGAGAACAAACCAGAGCAACAGGACCCTCAGAACAACCAACAACCTGATCCAAAACAGAAGGAACAGGCCAACAATGATGAGCCGCAGGAGAATCCCAACCCGGCCCAGAATGAGAATGAAGATATGAGTGAAGATGAGATGCGCCAGTTGCTTGAGAAGGCTATGCAGCGGGAGAAGGAACACCTGGACGAGAAGCGCAGGAGAGCATTACACAACGAAATGCCACCTATAGGCATGGATTACTAGATCATCTATTCATGAAGCGCCACCTGTACAAATTCATCCTGCTGGGCCTGCTAATACATGCGATCTCTCCACAGAATGTGCCGGCACAGGAACTACATTTGGCTACCTCTCTGAACAGGACTCAGATTTATACAGGGGAATCTGTCGTCCTTACCGTTAACATCAGCGGAGCGTCACGACCGCAAGCTCCCGATCTTTCCAGAATCAAGAATTGTGCCATAAGAATGCTGGGCAGTTATGAGAGCAGCTCATACACCGCGAGAAGAATCAATGGCAAGATCAAGCGGATATCCCATATGGGCCGGACATTTACCTACGAGGTGAAGCCGACTGCGATCGGCTCCGTGGTAATAGGCCCTGTCACGGTACGGGATCAAGGCAAACTCATATCTGATCCTGGCAAGACAATTACAGTCGCCGGGCTCGACGATCAGGATTGGGTCCGCATTGCGGTTGAGCCCTCAAGAGAAACAGTGCTGGTCGATGAACCATTCGATGTAACCCTCACCATAGAGCTGAAACGCCTGCCGCGTCCCAACCAGGCCATTGACCCGATGTTGCCTTCTGAGCCACCGAAATTAACCGTTCCGTTCCTTGAGCTCGTGCCAATTGAAGGCCTCGACACTATGACCGACGTGACAGGCCTGCTACAGAGCAACCTTGTACAGCAACAGAATGCATCCGGCTTTGCCGTGAACAGTTATGTGCTGAGAGCTGACCCAATGAATCTCAACAGAATGTTTGCCATGATCAACGGCAATCAGAATGACACAGCACGTTTCAGGTTTAAACATGACACCGTAGAAAGAGACGGCCAAGGTTATCATCGCTACCGGGTCCTCCTGCGATATCGGCCAAAAGAACAGGGCAGCCATACTTTCGGACCAGTAGAATTCAAGGGCAAGATAATCCGGGGAGCGAATGCGCAGGGCGGCCCCGTCACACAGCCCATCTTTGCGGTGGGCTCAGCGGCAACCGTCCGCGTTGTTCCCCCGCCCGAAGAAGGGATGCCCGCCACACATATTGGCGCTGTAGGAAAAGACATGGAAGCCGAGGCCTTTCTTGATGCCATGACATGTAACGTGGGCGATCCACTGACCCTGACCTTAAGGATCAGTGGTGATGTCAACGTGGCAAATGTGCGCCCTCTCGCTCTCGCAGTGCAACCTGCACTGTCACGGGATTTCAGGGTCTATGAAGACAACATGAAGATACTTACGCATCGGAACGGCAAGGATTTTGTTTACACCATCCGCCCAATCCGTGCGGGCACACTCGAGCTGCCCGCTATAAAGGTGTCGTACTACAACACGAAGGACAGAGCCTACCGAACCCGCAAGACCAAGCCTTTACCTCTACGTGTCCACCAATCCACAATGGTTGATACGAATATCATCATTACCGCTACAAGCCGTCTCGACAGTGATCATCTGACCGATGATATGTTCCTCATCGCCCCCATTACTGTTGCCACTTCCGGTTCAAGCGACATGCAAATGCGATTTCGCCCGTGGCATATTGCACTTTGCTGCCTCGGGCCTCTTTTCTTTGCATGCTTGGTGGCTGTCCAACACATCAGAGATCGCCGGGACATAGCCCGGAATGCACAGCGTCGCGCTAACGCGGCCAGCGCCATGGACACACAGCTTCAGCAGTTGGGCGTGACACCAAAAGATCAACGTGCAGCCCATCGTGACATCTACTCTGCCCTGCGGAGCTTCATTTCCGAACGCTTCTCTGCGCAGGCCGATTCCATGACCCCGCAAGATGCTGCATCACTCCTGAGCAACAACAGGATCTCTGCCAAAACATCGGCCATGTTTATCGATGTGCTTGACCGTAGTATTGGCGCAGCCTATTCGGACATTATGCCTGCCGATGCAGACGCACAGTCTCTCCGTGAAACTGCGCTTACTGCGGTAGCTCGAATCGAATCAGAACTGGATGATAACAATGCATAGAACAACCATTCCAGCCTACCTGCTAATCTCATGCCTTTATGTGCTCGGCCCGACCAATGCTTCTGCCATGGATGATTACCAGCGCCAGTTCCTCTGGGATGAATCCAACTCTTACATGGCAGCAGCGCGTAACTCTGATGATTTTGCGCTTGCTGCAAATCGCTACGCACTCCTAGTAGACGCTGGGGTTCGAAACGGAACACTCTTCTACAATCTCGGGACGGCGCTCATCAAGGCCGAACGATATCGCGATGCGGAAAAAGCTTTGCTCAGGGCAGAGCGATACATGGGGAGCAACTGGGATATCAGGCACAACCTGCTTATCGCCAGGGCCGGCAATGAAAAAGACGAAACAGCATCCCTCCCCTGGTACCGGCTCTTTCTCTTCTGGCACTATGGCCTCTCCTGCCAGACAAGGATAGGCATTGCGGTCGTCGCTTTCATGCTGTTATGGGTCGGGCTGATGTTCCGACGCCTGCATCTACGTAAAAGCGCCAACATACTGACAGTCGCGTCGATTGCCATCCTTGCTCTGTTCGGCACAAGTGCAGCAACCAGTCTCGTACAGGAAGCCCGTGACTTGGAGCAATGGCAAATGACAGGAACCCAGCCAAACGCAGAGCCGACGTCAGGGGGTGACAGGCAATGAAGCCCATCGCTACATGTATCCTGTTTCTGCTTGCGGTCACCGGCTCCTTCCTGGCATCCGCTACTGCTCAGATCACCAAGCCAACCATCCATGCGACTATGGCGACATCGAAAACAACTGTATACGTCAACGAACCGTTCGAAGTGACAGTTTCTATCTATTGGAAAGGCATCAAACTCGGCAACAAGCGCGACCTTCTTGATCTACCCAATCCCGATATAGTTGACCTGGGCTCCTACGGCGAACTGCCGATAAAGCGTGTAACTGAAGGTCGACAAACCCGCCACATCCAACAATTCAAATGGCGCAACGCAAAGGCCAGTAGCCCGGGATCTTTCACGATCGCTCCTACAATGAATGTGGATGTGTTGAGATGGGTCCGCAGCATAATGGGCGGGACATGGCAAGCCACCATCCACTCGCTGCAGTTGAACCCCATCACGATCGAGGTCAAAGCATTACCCAAAGAAGGCAAGCCTGCGAACTTCACGGGGTCGATCGGCTCGTTCTCCCTTCATAGCACGATAACCCCGAACTCACTTCAGCCCGGCGATCTTGTGACAGCGACAATGACAGTTACCGGCGAAGGCCATCTTGAGGATGCCGATCTGCCAAGACTATCACCCGGCCGATCATTCAGAGCTTACGACCCAAAGATCACTGAACGCGACCCGGAACGCGTGGTCATCAAGCAAATCATTATTCCACAGACAGGTGAGGCAAACGAGATAGCTCCGCTACTCTTCACATTCTTTGATCCCGTCAGACATGCCTACGAAACCCTTACCAATGGGCCTTTCGAGCTTTCATTCCCTGAAGCCATTGTGCCCCAACCCACAACAGATCGACAACTGGCCCCACAGTCCGACATCGCGTGCCCTGACACCTCAATCGAAAGCGCCACATCACGCGAAATATCACCCCTTGGCTGGGCGGGAATTGCAATCGTCTTATGCATGGTCGCTGGCATAGTGATATCTCTGGCGCTCTGCAAAGGCAATGCACCACTCAGCCCATCGCGCCAGCGCCTGTTTGCATCACTCCTACTAGTCCTGGCATTAGCAATAACCTGCTGCATCTTTAATGCTGCCCGGAAGTCCGAGTTTCTGGGAAATCCCAGAATCATACTCGAGGCAAGTCGAGTTGCGAGGATCGCACCTGCCCAATCTGCGATGGCCAGTTTTGAAGTACCCAGTGGCGCCCGCGTCGCGGTATGCGAAGTGGCTGCGGGCTGGATCAAGATAGAAATAGGCGGCAAACGTGGATGGGTACCTGCCGACAAACCGGTCAAGCCGAGGGGTCCCTAGGGAAACAGCAGGGAAACAGGGTCAGCCCTCGAAATAATAGTTTACAGTGTATCGCGGATGTGAGATATTCGATGGATGGCAAGACAACTGAGAGTTGAGTATCCCGGAGCCATATATCATGTGACCTGCCGCATGATAG
>JAUXFM010000197.1 GCA_030622955.1 Lentisphaerales bacterium | reverse complement strand
CGCTTCGTGACAGTTGCTCCAGGCCTTCCATGCTGTGAGATACGGGTTTCTCAATATAAAGGCAGCAACCGGCGGCGATGCATCTTGTGGCCGTTTCAACGTGGAGGGACGTGGGGTTGGCGACGATGGCCATGTCAAATCCTTGCGATAGAGCAGTATCTAGATCGGTGAATACTTCAAAGTCCGTGCCATCAAGATTCAGATCCGGCTGAATGGCCGTCCTGCGCAATATGCCAAACTGATGGACTCCGAGGGCATGTAAGTTTGTAATGTGCCTCTTGCCAGCGGAGCCGAATCCTATTATCAAGGCCTTCAACTTGAGGCCACCGGCGGGTATCGGCGCAAGTTCGCATTGGGCGGTCGAGGGATCGACTCAAGGAGCGATGTCTGATCGAGAAATGTCCTTGCCCATTGCTCTATTGAAAGCCATTGCCACACGAAGAAACCGTTGGGAAATCTCTGGGGGTGATCGACATAGTCGTCGTATAGCTTCCTTGCGACTTCCATGTTGAGGATGTCGCGGCCAGCGAAACTCTGAGAATGCATGATCTCGTCCATTGTTGGCTTTAGCAATGTTCTAAGCCATTCTCTTTGCGGTGTCTGGATTTGACGTTTGACATGGAAGCAGGTTTCCGTGGGTAGTCGATTGGCCATTTTCTTGCGAAGACAGAATTTGGTGTAGCCTGAGTCGATAAGGCAATCGGTGGGTATAGCTTGTGACAGTTCGACCAGGCGGTGATCAAGAAAGGGGACGCGCAGTTCGATTCCGTGCATCATGGAAGACCTGTCTTTGAAGCGAAGGACTCTTGGCAGTTTAGTTGATGTGAGGTCGTTGTAGCAAGTGTTGCCAATAGCCGTGCCAGTCTGGTGGATCGCAAAGCCGGCGTCTACGGCTTGTTCGAGACTGGGTGATATGGCATCAGGCCTGACGGGCAATGTCCCGTCCTGGCCAAGACGTTTGCCTGCCTGCATGGAGGTCGAAACAAGCTGATCGAAGTGAGCATCGACTGAGTCGTCCTTTATGCCGCGGCGAAGGGCGTATTCCCTGTGGCTGCGCCGTGCAGCGGATGGATCGGACTTCATGAGGTCGATGATTCTGTGTATGTAGTAGTATTCATAACCGGCAAGAGTTTCGTCCGCGCCCTGTCCCTCCAAGAGCACGTAGATGCCTTGCTTTCTTGCAAGCTCTGAGAGAACCATGTCGCCGAATAGTGCGACGCTTCCAAATGGCTCGTCCTGATGCCACATAGCCTGTTGGAACATTGATGTGACATGTCCCGAGTCAATGACTGTGCTGTATCTGTTCCATGCTCTGCCTTCTGCAACGTGATCGGCCCATGACCCTTCATCGTATTTTGGGTCGGGATAGCGGACGGTCATAGTGTTCAATGTTTCGCCATCAAGATGGGCGTCGGCAAGTGCTGCAATGACGGAGCTGTCGAGGCCGCCGGAAAGCATGACCGCGTAGGGGACATCTGCTCTCATTCTGAGTTTGATGGCATCTTCGAGGGTATCCCAGTATTCAGGTAGAACCTGTTCATCGGGTTCACGACCGAGTAGTTCATCGATCGGGTTCCAGTAGAGGGTTTCGGCTTTTCCGCTTTCTGTGATCGTGAGAAAGCTGCCCGCTTTCAGTTGTCTGATACCCTCAAAGAATGTGCGGTTGGTGTGATCGTAAAAGCCATCGGTCAGGTAGTCCCTGATAACCGATCTGTCCATGTGCCTTTCGACGCCAGCCACCAAGATTGATTTGATCTCTGAGGCGAAGAGCAGAGCGTCTTCCGAGCAATGATAGTATAACGGCTTGATGCCTAGCCTGTCGCGACATAGATACAAGCTCTGCTTGTGGTCGTCCCAGAGCGCAAAGGCGAACATTCCGTTGAGTTTATCGAGGCAGTCCATGCCCCATTTCTCGTAGGCGTGTAGCAGGACCTCGGTGTCAGTATGGCTGTGGAAATTGTAGGAACCTTCAAGTTCGGCTCTCAGCTCGTAGTGGTTGTATATCTCGCCATTGAAGACGAGCCAGATGCCGCCGTCGTCACTGAAAAATGGTTGATTGCCTGCACCTGAAAGATCAAATATCTTGAGTCTGCGATTTCCCAGAAAGAGCCTGTTGTTGGACACGTATCCACCATCATCCGGGCCGCGATGAGCGATGGCGTTCAGCATTGAGTCGGCGAGTGTCGCGAGCTCGTCGTTGTCTCTTTCTGTTCTGTACCATCCGCCCGCTATTCCGCACATCGGCCGCCCTTTCCTCAGTGTCGTTGGATATGGGATCATCATCATCACAGGCCCTAAAGTCAAGGGTTAACGGCAATTCCTGGTAGAGGTCAACAACCCGTGTTTGACTCGGACGGTTGTTCATGTACAATCCCACAACGTCTGTTTCGGAGGCTTCAGGCATATAGAGGATTAGAGATGATAGATTCCCATCGGCAGGCTCCTGACTATACGCCGTTCGTTGTAATAGGTAGTTCCAAATCTGGCACGACCTGGTTGCAGCGCGTGATAGATCTGCATCCAGAGGCATCATGCAAGTTCGAGGTCCCTCTCTTCCCGATTACTGACGCGAGTCTTCGCTACAATGTCAGGAAAACTTACTACGCTCAGAAGACAGGGTTCCACGGCGTGTTCAAGAAGTCGGATCGTAGCCATGTCGTTCTGTG
>JAUXFM010000167.1 GCA_030622955.1 Lentisphaerales bacterium | reverse complement strand
CGATTTGAAATCAAGAGAAGTGCTAACGTAGTATATCAGGATGAAACCATTAGACAATATTGAGCAGATAAGGTGCTGGATGGACTTTGGTCACCACAAACCGGACAGTAGTGATATAGGCCCCATTCTACAGCATCCCGAAACTTGTGCTGTCTAGCCATGAGCGGAGCCACGGCGAAGCAGTATCCGACATCCAATCAAAAGATCTTCTTCCAAACTGGCACAGGCAATGCTACAATCAGCTATTAGATATGGAGGTCGTAGCATGAAATGCCAATTCAAGAAATCCAGCTCCACGAACCGCCATGCTTTTACGCTCGTTGAGATAATGATCGTCGTCATTATCATAGGCGTCCTTGCGTCGATTGCAATCCCCTCTTTCTCCAAAGCCCGCCAAACCGCCCGGACGAAACAGGCAGATCACGAGGTAAATATGATCTATGCAGCTATTGACCAACTCGCGTGGGATACCGGCATGTGGCCAGGCGCCATGCCCCGGGAAGCTAGCCAATGGCAAGAGATAACTGACCTTAGCACAGCCCATGCAGGACTCGTGACAAACGACGGCGATTTCAATAACTGGGCCGGCCCCTACATCGGCTCGGTCAACCTGGATCCCTGGGGACAGCGGTACTTCTTTGATCCCGACTATCTCATCAGCGGAGTCTGGTATGTCGCCTGCGGATCCTACGGCCCAAACCGCGTCGGCCGAAACATCTACGACTCCGACAACATCTACGACGTCTTCCAGGAACGTTGAGCGTCGTAATTCATGACATAGCGACCAGCCTGACAACCACAACATGAGCAACTCTTGTTTGTGCGCATACAAGGGGTGGTATGTCCCGCTTCCGGCCCCGCAATGAGCCCATCAGGCACAGAAATTGCTTTGTAAATTCAGCACCAAACTGGTATAAACACACATGATTTCGATTAAGGAACTGATCAACCGCGCCAAAAGAGGACCTTCTGATCTCGTGTCGTTGGATCTTTCGACGACATCCGTCAAGGCCCTTCGTATGAAGAAGGCTGAAGGCGGGGGTACAATCCTTGCCGCCGGTATCCTTCCCGGAGTTCCTATCCCCGCGCCCTTCGCTGAAGCATCTGAGCGAATCGAACCGCTTGAGCTACCGAAGAATCTTCGTGGTAAATACGCCTGCATTACAATCCCTGGCCATGGCACAGTGGTCAAACTCCTGAGTTTCCCCGGCAATTTCGGGGCAAAGGAGGAGGCCCAGCTAAGTGAGCAACTGGGCCTCGAGGAACCTGAGAAGTACCGTATTGGCTACAAGCTAATCACCAGCGGCAAGGCAAGATCAGAGACGAAAGTCCTGGCAGTTGCCACTCCTGAAAATGTTGCGGCTGCGCTGTGCCAGCTCCTGCCGGCCGGAATTCCGGCTCCCTATTCTATCGAACTTTCCGGGCTGGCGGGAATGTCAGCTCTGCTGCAACGCGAGGATATGACCCAGTCAAACAGCGCAATCGGGGCAATTGCATTTGGCGACGAGATAAGCTATTTGGCCCTCTTCCATGACGGCGCTCTTGCACTTGTGAGAAAATTCGACCTTGGCACTAACACGATCTTGAATAAAATTCGGCAATCACTCGGAGTCGATCTTGAAACCGCAAAGGGCATCCTCGCCGATGGTTCATTCGACATCTCTCAGCCCGTGAGTGAAGCTACCGATCCATTTCTCAAGCAACTTGTCATTTCACGAGACTTCGTTGAGCGCAGAGAGAACTGCCACGTCAGCAAGATCTATGCTTCAGGCTCAATTCTTACCTGCAACGACTGGACATCGGAGATCAAGAAGAGGCTTGGACTGGACGTCGAAGCATGGAATCCCATGGAGGGCCTGTCCCTCACCCCAAACGCCATCCCCTCCGAGTTGGTCGGCCGTGAATTTGAGTTCTCTTCAGCTATAGGTGCGGCTTTGGGGGCATTTGAAGAATCATGAACCTTAGAGTAGATCTCATTCTTGATACGGAGCAGCGGAGCGCCAGCCCGATTAACCTGAAATCCATTATCAGGATTCTCTGCATCACGATCCCCCTGATCATCGTGGTCATCATCGGGATCGCCTTAGCCAAAGCCAATCAGAGCCGCAACGAGCTAAACACACTGGAAACTACTCATGCCCTGACAAAGCCCAAGTTCGATGAGGCGGTGGCAATGTCCTCATCCCTCAAGAATTATGACGACCTCCTTGATGAACTCGAGAGTTGGAAGAACGCCCGCATCGAATGGCACAAGCAACTGCGTGAGGTCCAGAAACAGCTTCCCTTGGAAATGGATATTCAGCTCACCGAGCTCGAAGTCATTGGCGCGTCCAAACTCATTGACAACCGTTACCCCGCACGGGTCTTCACCCTGACCCTTGAAGGTAAGGGCACAGGTGGCGGCGCCGAGAATAATATCGGACGACTCATGACCGTGCTGCAGAACGGAGAGGCCTTTGCGCCGCTCGTGGAATCACTCGAGGTCAAGCGGTTCGACAAAGGCGCCCGCAGATCTGATCGCGTCTTCACTTTTACCACAACTTACGAACCCAGGATATTCAAGTGAAATTACCGGAAGACAAGAAACAGCGAACGCAGGTCTTTATCTTTATAGGGATCTGTGTGATCGGCCTGGGATACCTCGGCCATATAGCAGTCCAGAAAATGGGCAGCTCGCGCGAGGCAACAAAGGTGCGGAAAGAAGAACTCGAGGCCGATATCACAAAATGGGAACGGCAGATCGCCCATATGCCAAAGTATGAAAAGGCCTTTGAGGAGCTCGCCGGCAAGATCAAGGCGCTCGAAGCGAAATATGTCCTTAAGCCCAAATTTACGAGCCACATCCTGCCAGCAACAGAACTGATCGAACAGGCGGCCGCTGAATTCGGAATTGAGGTCGAAGTCAAGGATCATGGCAAGCCCCCACCATACGGCAAGAAGGCGCAGCTTCTTGGCTATGTTGCTCGCGTAAACTTGACCGCCGGGTATAACCAGTTGATTTTACTACTCGAGAAGCTCGAAACGGATAATCCCTATCTTTGCATCACTAAGATCAACATCATGGATGGCCCAGAGGATCAACTGCATCGCATGTCTTTCCACGTGGAATGGCCCGTCTGGGCAAAAAAGAACCCCCTTAAAGCCTTAAAAGTTACTGCCGACAGGCCCAAGAAAGACGGGAACGCCAAATGAAAACAGTATCCTGGCTACTTCTGACCATGTTTCTGGCAGCACAGGCACTTTATGCAGCGCCTCCTGCCCCTCCATCACCATCAAAGGACAAGGGCAGACGACCTGTTCCGAACAAGCCTGCCGCCAACAAGAACACCGGCAACCACGAGGATGACTTCAAATACCGTGACCCTTTCTGGCCGATCCGCTATGTACCCAGGAAGAAGGTCGAAACCCCGACAACCTCGACACCAAACACAACTTCTACGCAGTCAACTCCGACGACAACCAGCCCCACCGCCGATTCGAACGCTGCATGGAGCGAGGCCGTTAAGCTGCTCGAGATTGAAGGATTCATCACCAGGGGCGAGACAACCAAGGCGCGCCTGCGCCATGTCGGCATCATCGAGGCAGGCAACGTGATCTCGGTCCGTTACGGCGGAAAGATTTATCAATGGAAGGTAACATTCATCGAGAAAGACGGGAAAATTGGACTTAAGCCAGTATTGAAAGGACAAGACAAATGAACAATTCGACAAAAGCAGGATTGATTATCCAGGTATCTGTTGTCGCAATTCTCGCGGCTATCCTCGTATTCACGGGCTGCGAAGAGGATTCTCCAAACAGCAATGATCTCGATAACTATTTCAGTGATCATCCCTTCGCGGTCGACAGTCGGACGACCTCGACAAACCTTAACATCACGCCCACTACCGCCACGGTTGGCGCTATCGGTGATGTGGTCCTCTTTACAGCAAAGGGCGGTAAAGGAACGTATAGCTGGTCTGTCTCAACAGCCAACGGGACCGTCCAGGTTAAGGCGACGAGCCAGGCGCTCTACACTGCAACTCTGCTTGGCCCCAATTCCGTCATTGTCACAGATAAAGCAGGGCACCGGGCCACTGCAAATGTGGCTGTCAGTTCTTCGGCCGTGGCCCTGCGCATCACCCCTGTTAATCCAATTGTTGCTCAAAGTCGGATCGTAGCCATGTCGTTCTGT
>JAUXFM010000034.1 GCA_030622955.1 Lentisphaerales bacterium | reverse complement strand
GATTCTCGATCCCGGTTCGCATACGTTCATGTTTAGCGTCGTTGGCCAGAACAACAACAGTAGCGGTTATAAGATTGGAATCGACAATTTGGTCTGTTCTCCTTCGTATAGCATCAGGGAATCGGAGACACAGACGGTCAGTGCGGCATCTGGTGCCAGTCCGTCAGCGAGATACATGGCGGCTGGATCTTGGGATGGGAATTACGATTTATATTTTCCTGCGACGGCGACCGGGCATTATTTCACTTTGAGTATGGAAAACGATTGTTGGGAAGAGACACATTTCAGGGGAACCGGCTATTCGACGGAGCGAACAACTATTGAATTTGATGAATCGTTGACCCCGAAGGATTATATTGTCCTTCTGGATGGTTACGATTACTGCTGGGATGTTTCAGAACAACTGAACGATACGACAGGTGGTGAAATCGGCGGGAATTGGCTCAATGGAATGGCGCTTCGCATCTTGGTCAAGGGCGATGAAATGCCTAACGGCGGGCGGATCGAATTTGATGGCGCAAAATGCACTGTTTGTTTTCAAGGTCCAACTAATAGCGGCGATAAGCTGAAGATCGAGCGTGCTTACATTGCAGAGTGTGCCAGCACGACTAACGCTACGCCGAACATTGTCGAGGGTAGTCAAACAGTCCTGCAATTTGGCGGCAGCACATGGGTAACCATTGAGGCTGGCACAAATGCCTGGAGTGATTGGGCGAACTTCCCGATAGATAGCACCAAATCGTACGCGGTAACATTCCTGGTGGCGCAGGCGGCGCCGTTCGGCAATTCCTGGGGATGGCAGGACACAAACAATCCTACTGTATACAGTGGGTACTATTTACCAGATGCGAGTCTTGCGGACGTTACCAACGCCATTTGGAGCAGCAACACCAATATGATTAGCACGAACGCAGTGGCCTCTGTGCGGTATCTGTACGTTTCATATCCGACGAATGGATTGTACGCTTCAGGTATATTCGATACTCATTTGGCCTCGCCGGAATACATTGAGATCGATTGGACTGCTAGCACTCTTTATGGATCAAGTTTGAAGATGAAGGTGCGCTCAGGGAATAGCAGTGACCTATCGGATGCTAGTGCCTGGACGAACATTTCCAGCATGAGTTCGCCGGGTGCCATTAATCCGGGTGACAACAGGTATGTCCAATTTCAGGCAGAATTGTTCTCCGATGGTACTGCGTTCTACGGGCCGATCCTGAAAGATGTCACCGTGAAATGGACTGGTGAGACCAAGGCCGTGGATATTGGGGGCACCTTCACCAGAGGTCCTGATTACGGCGTATTCGATGTCCGGGTTGATGGGGAGCCTCTCAAGAAAGGCGTTGTGGTCGACTTGGAAATTTATGCAGATGTCGGCGTTTTTCGCGGGACAGCGATGAGGCGGTTAACCTCTGCATTGTCTTCCGAAATTGAGCCGCGTAATACGGGTAAGTAGTCAAATAAATTGCAGACAGAGGAGGATAGTCAATGAAGGCATATTCAAGGGGGAATGTAAACTCTCGGGGTTCGGCAATTCTTACGGTAATGGTGGTGGTGGCTACCGTCGGCGTTTTGCTAGGTACGATCGTTAGTGCTTCATTGCAGCGTGGGCATATGGCCAACAGGCTTTCGGATGAAGCCAGGGCTATTGCTTTTGCTGAGGCAGGAGCGCATGAAGCGTACAGCATACTGGTCACGAATTTCAACGCGCGTTCAAATGACACGGCGTTTCCGTTGACGTCGTATGGCAGTGGTAGCTATGACGTTGACGTCATTCCGGTTAGCAACAATATGGCTGTGCTGGTTTGCACGGGCATTTGTGGTGATGCAGCGGTGTCAGTTATTCTGGACGTCAAGGATTATGGCGTCGATGATGATGATTCCATATACGGCAAGGGTGACGCATTTGATTACGCCATGGTGAGTGGTGGCCCCTTTGATTTTGGTGGATCGGGCAATATCTCGAGCACCGGTGGGACCATTTACATACATTCCAATCAGGAAATTGAGATACGGGGTAATGTTGGTACTGATGTCAGCATTCAATCTTCTGTTGAGATAGATATAAGCAACAATAACACCATCAATGGTGATGTTACCGCACCCGTTCTGGATTATACGGCGGGAAAGGTGACTATTACGGGGGATGAGAATACAGAAGCTGTTCCTATGGTATCGATCCCCAAGATTGACCTTACGCCGTTCTGGAGCTGGGCGACCGCTAATGGTGAGGTTTACGATGGTTTGAATCTCAGTGGTGGCACTTACACGCCTGTAGGTGGTGTAATGTGGGTCAACGGCGACGTCCAGATATCCAGTGACACAATCATCAATGGAAGTATTATAGCCACTGGCGACATCAATTTCGGGGGCCAGGCGAGCTTGGTGGCGCCTGACAATGGGTTCGCAATGGCGACGCGTGACGGTGATATCAAATTTACGACGAGTGGGGATGTTACCGGCTTGGTCTACGCAAAGAATGGTGATTATGAACAGAACGCGAACGGTTCTCTGACCGGCCAGGTCATTGTGGGCGGCGATATCGATAAAGCGGGCAACTCTGATGTTGTCGTATATGAAAAGACGATCTTGACGAATCCTGATGGTACTGAGATCAATTTAGACAACAGGGTGATCGGCGTTTCTGCCTGGCAGAAGTAAACGAGCAGCTTGACTTCCGCGTAGCTTTGCGTAAAATCTTCTTGCAGTGCTGAGCTTCGTGGCGCTTGAGGTTTGATTATGTGTTTGGATAGCAATTTAATGTCATTGTTATGATGGACGATAGAGAACTATCCCACACAATGCGGATCGACCTGATCCCGGATGTTCCGGCGAATCCGGTCGCCGGCAAAAAGAAGCGTATTGTAGTCTCTCGCCAAACGAAGAAATTCAAAGCTACGCCCGTACCAAATGGCGCAAAGGGCCGCAGTAGTGCGGATCAACGTTTCAATGAGTTCTTCCAGAACGTGTATGATGCGGCGCTTATCACCGATATCATGGGGGTTGTGCTGGACGCGAACGTTCGAGCGATGACCTTTTTTCAGTATGAGCAACAAGAGTTTCAGGGGCTGAGCATGTCGGATATTCTTTCCGGCGCTGATCAAGCGCTGCTCTCTACCATTACGAGCAACCTGCAGGATGAGCGATACACGGTGCTCATGGCCTACGGGATCCGCAAGGATGGCAGCTATTTTCCCTCCGAAGTTGCTATCAGCAAGCTCCACTTTGAGAAGGGCGAGCAGCTTTGCTTCTTTATTCGCGACATCACGGTGCGTCGTCAATCGGAAGAAATGCTTCGCACTGAGCATAGCGCCATCCAGAACTCGGGTGATGGAATTGCGATAGCTGATCTCAAAGGTAAGCTCGAATATGTGAATCCAGCCGTGGGTAATATGTGGGGGATCGGGAATGTCCAGGGACTGGTCGAGCAGGATGTCCGGGAGTTTTGGTATGACAGGGAAAAGGCGCAGGAAATGATCAACAGCGTCATGGCGGATAATGCGGCCTGGTCCGGTTCACTGATGGGGCTTAAATCCGATGGTAGCCAGTTCCCGGTGCAGATCTCAGGCACCTGCAACCGCAACTCTGACGGTGAAGCTGTTGGGATGGTGTTTTCCTTCGTGGATATGACCGACCGGCAGAATGCAGAAGAAGCCATGCGTCAGTCGGAGCGGCAGCGTGTGATGCTCGAAACGGTGGGTGCCGCATGCCATCACGTGGGACAGCCCGCGACGGTGCTGCTCGCGAACTTGGGCATGATCAAACGCAAGGTCGACGAGACTGACGAGAATCTGACAGAGCTGGTCAGCACGAGCATTGAAGCTGCGGAGAAGCTCGCAGACGTCCTCCACAAGCTGAACACCGTTACGGAGTACCGTACTACCAAGTACCTCGAACACGGCGATGATGATTCGATGGAGAACAGGATCCTGGAGATCTAACCGCCGCTCTCTGAGCGACGGAAACCGTTCAACTTGCAATGTTAAGCTAAGAACTTTCACATTTGGGATTTGAAAGTTGTAAGTTGCGGCTCATTCCCATTCTCTGCGCAACGTGATCCGGCAATTGTGGGCTTGCAGCCACAAGCATGTCTTCTCATCGCTTCCTCAAGACGCTTAGCAAGTTGCTGTATTGGTCAGTCCATGGCGTAGCCAGTGATCCGCCGGCATGTTCTTTAATCCATCCCAGCTCGTTGAGCAGGAAATCGATCTTGTTTCTGTCCCTGCTGACGACCATCCAAACGGTATCGTCGGCATCAGGGTTATCCACATGCGAGAAGGATTTGCTGCAGGCGAATGCATTGATCGAGTTCGCCGCGCTGCGCACAACCGATTCGAGGTATAGCATCTCGTTGGATACATGGAGCAGGAGGATTCCGTCGCGCTTGAGAACTCGCATGTAGTCATCAAATGCTTCGAGGGTCAGGAGATGAACAGGTACCGAACCGCTGGCGAAAGCGTCGAGGATCAGGAGATCGAATGAATTCGCTCCTTCCTTGCGTAGGGAGATGCGTCCATCGCCTATCACGAAGTTCACTTCTGCGCCGGCTTCCTGCGCCTGTGCTATGTACGAGAAATGCTCCAGCGCAATCGGGATATTATCAGGATCAAGTTCATAGATAACGACTTCCTGTCCTTCTCCTGCATAGGCAACGAGTGCGCCACTGCCCAATCCCACCATTCCTATGCGTTCGAATGGATGGCCGGAGGACAGGAGGGCACCGGCCGGGGCGTCAGGATGGAAGTAAGACAGGGGGATGCTCTTCTTTTGCGGATCAAGATACTGGCGACCGTGGAGTGTCGTGCCGTGCTGAAGGTAGCGTTGATTATCTTTGTCGTAGATCCTGTATATCCCGTAGTAGTTCCGCAACCTGGTTATGTTCTGTGCGCCAACTGCAAGACCCTCGGTCCATTGGCTGGCCAGGGAAAAGGTTAGCAGGAGGGCGGCGAGTTGAATGTGCGATCGGCTGAAACGCAGAAGTGCCAGAGCTACCGGTGCGGCTACAATCAGGTAGAGTACTCTTTCCGGCATAATATTGATTCTCGTTCCGAGGAGCCATGGCAGGAGCAATGTGGCGATCAGGATAATACCGATGCCGCAGAGCAGGGCGGGAACCTTCAGGGGGTTCTCGGCTTCTTCAGCAGGGCTGCCTCGCCGGATAACTGATCGATCTGTGAGCGCCAGAGCAAATGCACTGAGACAGAACATGCCAGGATATTCGATCAGCGAGCTTGAAATCTGTGGGATGAGCCAACTCACGATACTGCCACCAACGAAGCCCCCGGCAGATATTACGAGATAGAACCGGGTGAGCTCGTGATTGTTGTTCGGTCGCAGTTCATAAAGGCGAATATGGCAGGTCAGGCAGATGATAAAGAGGACCCCGAGATAGAAGAGAATCGAGCACCATATCGGAAGTTGCAATCGAAAAAGAAGAATCAGGTAAAGCGTAATCCCTGCCAGGATAGAGAAAACGTAGGCCCGCTTCGTCCAGGCAGGCAGCCATGGCTTGCGTTTGAAGACGAGGACAAAGGTCAGTAGGTAGACGATGAGTGGAAGAACCCAGAGGAGTGGCACGGCCGCCATATCAAAGGTCATCACATTAGTCGTGGCGAGCAGTGCAGCGCAGCCGCTGGCGCTCAGGAGGAAGCAGGCAAGCAGACCCCTAGTGGAGCTCTTCGTGCCGACATCTGTTGTTTGTGGCGCCTGTTTGGTGAGGGCCGCTTTCCGTGGCATACAGAAGAAATGAAGGAGGACGAGGCCGATGAATGCACACCACCATAACTGTGTTTGCATTGCCAGCGGGAGAAATGGTTCTACAAGCAATGGGTAACTTATGAGCGCTAGTATTGAACCCAGGTTTGATGCACCGTAAAGCATGTACGGGTTACATCCCTCCGCGAGCTCTGAACTGGCCAGCCATTTCTGCATCAAGACGCTTGTTGCAGATAGCACGAAGAAGGGCAGTCCTATAACGAGGAGGAGTATGCGCACAACCTGGCCGACCAGGTTACTGTTGGCATCAACGTCGAACCCGCCAAGTTTGAGAGGGAGTACAAAGACTGCTGCCAGCAGGAGCAGCCAGTGGAGTCTTGAATAGAGGCGGACCCCTAACCATTTCTGCGAATAGTGGGCCCAGGCATAACCCGCCAGCAACATGCCCTGGAAGAAGACCATGCAGGCGCCCCATACGAGATAACTGCCGCCAAATGCGGGAAGTAATGATTTTGCGACCATCAGTTCCAGCTGGAACAGAAGGAACGCGCCAAGGAATGTTGCCGTACAAAAGGCCCAGAACCGATTCATGTGTGAAGTGTAGTAAGTAGTGGCACAGATGCGCAAGGTTTTGGATTAAGATTAAAAATATGAGGCCCCGGATTGACTGTCTATAGTCTTCAGCCTGCAGCCTTACTGGAAAATGGATGCGCGTCCGACAACGCAGGGTCGGACGGGCAGGATCAATGAAGTTGCTTGTTTTATCGCTGCCAGGCAGAGATTCCAATCAGTATGAGTGAAAGTCGGGGGGCTCTTCATGTCTACGATAGGGCCCATTCCCTACGGCTTAACCACATATGCCGGAATCGCAGAAACCACCAATCGGACCGCGTCTGTCGGTGCGGATGTGAAGATCGTGTGATTGTCTTTTACGATGCTGTGTGGTTTCCAGCTTTGTGGTGGATGAATCCTGCTGCCTGGTGCAATAATGGATTCATATGTCGCAGCACCATTGCTCTGGAGCATATTGATGTGGATGTTGAAATCTGAAACTGGCAATGCCGGGGTTTGCCAGTAGAGAACTAACTGCTTTGTGTTGTTCGATTCACCCGCAAGAAGTTCATACGATAGAAGCGTGCATTTGCCAGATTTGACAGGCTGCCAACCTGCTGGCGCTGCCGGCGCTCGTTTTACATATTGAATGAGAGGGCGGTTGATCGGTTCGCTCCCGCGCGTTTGTTTTCTAAAAACAACTAAGCTCTCGGTATTCTCAATCAGCAGCCACTCATTTGACGACAGAAGCTTCTGCAAGTTCCTGTAGTTGTCGGGATGATAATAGCCTTCATGTGAAAAAGTGAGCCGATCCATTGTGTCGAGGACGAGGTAGTCCAACTTGACTGGTGTAGGATATGGGACAGTGGAAAGCGTGTAGTGCCCAGTATAGAGATGGTGCAGCGAATAGAGGTGCTGTCGATTTGCAAGCTGAGGTTGAAACTCAAAAGAGGCTAACACTGCCGCATCATCTTCTATATTTCGCACAACATAGGTCTTGCGAGCGATCAATGGATCGTGGCGAAAACCCGTCCTGACAATCTCGACAGTGGCCGACAGAACATGGCAGGTCAGGAAGGCTGTCAATGGGAAGGCGACAAGGATAATGGCAAGCAACCTGGCAGTAAATTCAGGCCTATATTTCAGAATGCGTCTCGCCCCTATAATTGCAGCCACGAAGAGGAATGGTATGAACTCTGCCTGGTAATGATGCATGATAGTGGATTCACTGGGTCGTATCGAGAGGAGGCGTTGCGCGAGTATGGGCAGCAGCGGCAGAAGCAAGCCTGGCGCAAGGCAACTCAGGAAGCAGATCGGGGCGAAGAGTAAGATGAGAAAATTCAGTTTGTCCGGTTCGAGCATAATGCCGAGCGCTTTGATCGGGTGCATGATCATGTTTTCCATGATCTCGGGCATGGATCCGCCCATCTCACCGTAGATGTTGTAGAGCTGTATTGTGCCGCCACTAAGCCTTGGCATAATGACCAGGACGGCAATACTGAAATAGAAGAGCCCGAGCAACAGTGGCGTTACAACCCATCGCTTAGCTCTTCTGTTCATGAGGGCTAGTATCCCCATCATAACCGCAATCAGCGAAACGTTTTCCTGGCAGAGCAGGGCAACGACCAGGAAGACGCAGTACAGTCCAAATCGCTCATTGAGATAGAAGTGAAGCATGAAAATGAAGAGCGGCACGACGAAGGCGATTGGATGGAATTCGTAAAGGTTCATATGGATCAGTGGTGGATAGACTAGGAATGCAATCACAAAATGGAGGGCCCATCCTTCTGAAATCTGCTTCCTTGCAACCAGGAAGATTCCCCATGCGGCCAGGCCGAGGGCCATAGACTGAAGATAGAGAAAGAAGAGGGGTGTCTTGAAAATGGCATACAGCGGGGCGAGTGGAAAGAGGATGAGGCGCATGTGATTACCCAGGAATGGTATCCGGTGAATCGAGGATTCGAGTGAGCCGTGGCAGATATTCCAGGTTGACTGGGCGTCTATCGCGAGGTCGAAGTCGTCATAGCCGAACGACAAATACTTCAATGTGCAGAGCCAGGAGAGAATGACCGTGTATGTGACGGCCGCAATGATGGCTGCAAGAGCGGGCTTGCTGAGTCGTTTAGAAGTAGGGCATGTCATGCTTTATGTGCCGCGAAATTATACTGCAGGTACTAAGCCGAAAGGTGTTCCGAATTGTGCTTTCCTGTTCTTACTTTCCATTTGGCGGATTTTTGTGTCCCAAGCATCATATCCGTTCAACGTTAATCCCCATGCTGTCCAAATAATAACCAGTCGCTGGTTGTGATGAATCGTTTCGGCTAAGGGAACAGGACCGGTTCCTGTACAACCGGCACAGCAACATCACCTGTCAGCATCCGTTTGAGTACCGCGGCATGTGCCTCTTTCTTGAGAAAGAGGGCCGACACCGGATCCTTAAAGACGAGTTGCCAACTGCGATTCCTGATCATTTGGCCGTAAACCGGGTTCCCTTTATGGATCAATACTATATCGGTTGGGTAATGCTCAAGTGCATTTTCCCATTCATCTTTAAGATAGATGAAGCTGAGAAAGTCATCGATTACATCAGCGCTGTAGGCTGATCGAAAACGGCCATCGAGGAATATCCTGGATCGCGGCAGCTTCCATATGCAGTATTCAGCCCAATCGAAAAACACAATCGCGTTCCCGTTGATTCCGTTTGCCTGCATGAACGCGACCGTTCTGACTGGGAATCGGCTTTGTTCTACTTCGATCTCGAGTGGGGCCTTCTTGTTGTGGAAAGCGGCATATCTCAGCGATATGATCATCAGGACTATTGGAAATATCGCAAGGCCGAGAGCTGGGATACGCTTGGCCATACGTTCTGCGGGTGCCGCAACCAGCGATTCCAGGTGTGGTGCGATCACGAAGCCGGCGGTGATGGCGAAAAGCGGGATGTTGCGACGCATTAGCAATGCGGCAATAAAGGACATGGTCAGGATCGTGATCTCGGAAATGTCGCGTTTCCTGCGCGTGAAGCAGAGCGCCATTATTGTGAGGAAAACCAGCGCCATGAAATCGGCATGATCTGATGCATGTGTGAGCGGATTGAAGGGAGCCCATTCGCTTAGGTAGGGGCGTAGTTGTGCTCCCGACTGAAAGATAAAGCTCCACAGTTCTGCGCGATATGGATTGATCAGGGAGACGAGTGCAACGAGCAGGCAAACGGTAAGCAGTTGTCGCAATGGGCGTCCATGCCCGCCAAGCCTGTAGCGCAGAGCTTCCGTGGTGGTGAAGATAAGCAGAAGAAGAATCCCAATGAAGAACGCGCCATGCAGGTTTGTCCAGAAGAGTGCAAGTAGCGGCAGGATGCATATCGGGTCAAAGCGCTTTATGCCGCTCTTCGGCGGCCGGCTCCTGTCGAACAGCACAAAAAGAAATGTCGAGTACATCAGGTACGTGAAGTGGTGGGGTCTTGTAGAAAAACCATAGCCCATGGTTGAAATGACAACAAGCAGTGTTATAAAGCGTGTGAATCCCGATGTAGTGGTTCGCTTCATACCGAAATATATCAGGCCAATTACTGCCAGTCCGAGCCCGAGCTTCAGCGCAAGCAGTCCCGTATTCCCGAACAGGACAAGGGTTCGGTTCAGAAGATATTGGCCGAGCCATTCATGGTTTATCCAGTCTGCAGCAGGCTCGGTAAAGGAGTAGGTGTTCTGATAATTGAAGCCGGGCTGCCATGGCATGTTGTCGACAAAACCCAGGTTTCCCCAGAGATCCACGTCAGCCTTGTTGTCAGAGAAGCTGTAGAGGCAGAACGCTATTACTGCGAGGGAAGCCAGGAGAGACAGGAAGCTGGTTTTTGACAACGCTTTCATTATCCATTACGCTTACGTCATGTGTACTGACGGCATAGTAACAGATAGAGGGGGCGTTTTACCAGTACTAGCGACGACATCGGTACTTCTTTTTCTTCTGTTCTTCGGTCTGTATACCTGGACTGCCGCGCCGGAAGTCACGTTCCATGATAGCGGTGAACTCATTACTGCTGCATACAGGCTGGGCATTCCACACCCGCCCGGATCACCAACTTGGGTTATGTTGGGTCACATGTTCACAAAGCTTCCCTTCGGGAGTCCGGCGTTCAGAACTCACTTGATGTCAGGTTGCTTCGCTGCCGTGACATGTGCGTTATTGTACGCACTTGTATTCCACATGCTTACACAGATGAAGACATCGCTTCCACGATGGTGGGCACATGTGGCGGGAATCGTCTCGTCCGCTTCGCTGGGATTATCACCAAGTTTCTGGGAGAAGGCTGTGCAGGCAGAGCTGTACACACTGAACGCATGCTTCATGACAGGCATGATGTTGACTTTTGCCATATGGCTGACGGTTCAGCCGGATGAAAGAAGGAGGTATCGCAATCTGCTGTTACTGTTGGCATGCCTGCTGGGATTGGGAGCCGGCAATTATATGGCAGTTCTTTATTTCATCCCGGTATTCGGGATTGCTGTTGTTTTCAGGAACTGGCGCATAATCAAGGACTACAAATTGATCGTGCTGTCAGCTTTCGTTTTTCTTGCCTCTTTTGCCGTTTATATGTACCTGCCGCTAAGATCTGCGTTTAATCCGCCTCTGGACTGGCGTAACCCCGAGACGTTGAGCGGATTCGCAGATGTCATGATGAGAAAGCAATGGGGCTCCTTTACATACAGCAGTGATTCAGGCCCATTTATGCGGGAATGGATTCGGTCGATAGGGGTTGTGAATGAGCTGGGATTGATTCCTGTCGGCCTTGCAGCAATAGGAGTTGTCTACGCAGGTCTTCGGCAAAGAATGCTCACTATCACGATTCTGGCATCTGTTGCGCTGTATGCGGGTAGCATGATGCTGATGCAGGCCACGACACCGGTGCTTACGAAAAGCCTTTGGTACGTCATCCATTATGGCATGGGAGAGTTTCACATACCTATCTATCTGGTCCTGGCTCTTTTTGCAGGGCTGGGATTTCACTGGTGCTGGGAGGCTCTTTCGCGGAAAGGGCTGTTCCGGATGGGTGGCGGAGTCGCTTTGAGAATCCTTGCATCTTTTCTAGTGCTGGGGATGCTCGCGGGGCGTTTTGCTGTTAATTTCACTCGCTGCAATTACAGAGAGTTTCGGCATGCCTACGCCTATGGTGAGGAGATGCTGAAACGAATGGATAAGGATGCCTGGTTCTTTACCGGTGGCGACAATGCGTTCTTTGTAGGAACCTACATGAAATACTGCGCGGGCAGGCGTTTAGATGTGGCACTCATGACGCCGTCAGAATGGTATTTCAAAGCACTGCACGAGGCTACCGACAATGGAATGTCACGAGCAACAGTCCCTATGATGGTAGAATTGCTTTCTCGTGATGAGGGGAAGTTCCTTAATCCCGTGTTCAACCATGAATTGCAATTCAAGCCATCTGCAACTCCTATATATGTTGCGTTCGTGCCTGACTTCATGCAGAAGAGCGTCAGGCCGGACGGGATTGTTTTCAAGGTCGCTGAACGAACAGGGGAAGAGGAAGAGCGCCAGCTTGCCTATTGGGAATCACTTCTGAAAGAGCCTATGTTCAGGCTTGATGTTGGGTCGAAAGCCGATTTCAGATTGAACATGGTTGAGGTACTGAAGGAACATGCAGCCTGGCACCAGCATTTTGAGGAGTTCAAGATCGCGACTTTCCTCTATAACCAATCTGTGAGCTACTCCATCAAGGCTCGGCCCGATATTCACCCTTCTTTGGCCTACTGCTCCTACCGGGTGGGGGATATGGCCGCAGCGCACAAATACGCGATGGCTGCGGTTGATTACAATTCTGCGGATACCTATGCGCTGACAACTTTGGCTCGAGTCTATGTGGCACGTGGCAACTTCAAGGGCGCCAGCAACTGCTTCGAGCGAATCGTCTCCCTCAGGCCAGAGGATGGCGAAGCCAGGGCAACGCTCGACAAGCTGCAAGCGGGGGCTGAGAAAGCGGAGCGGAATAACTAACGTAAATCTCGATGATGGGAAGCGACATAACGCCATGTTGATGGACAAATCCAGAATCCGCGATCATTTTGAGAAGATTGCCGATGAATATGATGGTTGGAAGGAACGGAATTCATACTACTACGATAATCTCAAAGCCTTCTACCGTGACTGTACCTCTTCAGAAGACAGGGTGATCGAGTTCGGATGCGGTACAGGAGACATCCTCGAGGCTGCCAACGGTAAGTTTAAACTGGGACTCGACCTTGCACAGAAGATGGTTGATAAGGCGGCATTGCGCCATCCGGACCTGGACTTCAAGCGCCACGACTGTGAGAAGTGTTACCGGCCCGATCAGCCATTCGATGTTGCCATCCTCGCTGATGTGATCGACCACATCACGGATATCTTGAAGGTGTATGAGAACGCCAACAGCTGCCTGAAGGTGGGCGGCAGGATGTGTATCTCGACAATAAACCCACTTTGGGATCCACTCTTTGCGATCGCCGAGCGACTTGGCCTGAAGATGCCGGAAGGGGAGCACAACTTTGTGCCCAACAGGTACCTGGTGAATTTTTTGAGACTGCGTGGCTTCCGTTTTGTTCGAAGATCAGCGCGGCTATTGATCCCCAAACATATCCCACTGGTCTCCAACCTGGTGAACCGTATCGCGCCACATATTCCGTTAGTCAATCGCTTCTGTGTTGTACAGACTATCATTGCGGAAAAGACAAAAGACTATCTACCTGCCGGCAAGGAACTGTTCTGCTCCGTTGTTGTGCCATGCTATAACGAGGAAGCAAATGTTGAAGGCTGGTCCAAAAGAACCCCGAACATGGGAAAATCGACGGAGATTATTGTTGTCGATGATGGTTCTACGGACAAGACGGCCGCTCGTACAAAAGCACTTTCCTTGCGGGATCCCAGGGTCAAGCTGGTAAGCTATTCGCCCAACCGGGGCAAGGGCCATGCTGTGCGTACAGGTTTTGATGCTGCCAAGGGCGACATCATCATGATCCTTGATGCCGACATGACAGTTATGCCCGAGGAGCTTCCGCTCTTCTTCGATGCGGTCGCCTCAGGTGAGGTGGATTTCGCGAATGGGACTCGCATGATATATCCCATGGAGGGGCAAGCGATGCGTTTCCTTAACCTGATGGGCAATTTCTGTTTCGGCGTCATTCTATCTTATCTGATTGGGCACAGGATCAGCGATTCACTGTGTGGCACCAAGGCGCTCAAGAGGAAGGACTACGCCAATATCACGATGTCGAAGGACAAGTGGGGCGATTTCGATCTTCTATTCGGAGCCGCTGAGAACAAGTTGCTTGTGGGTGAGGTGCCGGTTCACTACATGGCGCGGACGGGTGGGGAATCTAAGATGCGCCCCTTTGTGCATGGGCTTCTGCTGTTGAAGATGTGTTGGATAGGGTTTGTGAGATTGAAACTGTTCCCTCTGCGAAAGAAGAAAGAAGCATCATAGTAGGATGCCTGTCTGCTGCGACACTAGGCGGATGATGCTATGAAGTGAAACGTTCGACAATCAAAGCCCAGGCCATTCTTGGCAAGTCTCTCCTCATGGGATGCCGAATGACTTTCAGGAGGTTACGCCAAAAGCGAAGAGTGCGGAATTTTCTGTAGAGACCGATAACTTCCTTCCTGCGAAGCGTTTCGGACATGATGATTGCTTTTTCTGGGGATCGGTATACGTTGACGTCGAGTTGAGACCAATCCTCAAGGTTACTACTCACCAATTTTCTGTTCACGGCCTCATCCCAGACGGGCGTACCCGGCAGCGGGGTGAGCAGGTATACATCAAAGAGGTCTAATTTGCTCTTCTTGATGAATGTGTAGGTCTTCATTATTTGTTCGCGTGTCTCGTGCTGTGATCCGATCACAAAGGAAGCGTTGGCAAAGATCCCGGCACGTTTAAGGCAATTGATCGCATTGTAGTTGGCTGCAACGCTAATTGGTCCGCTCTTGAGCTGTTTCAGCGTCTGGTCATCCCCGGATTCGAGCCCCATCCCAACGCTGACGACCCCCATCCGCACAAGAAGGCGTGCGAGATCCTCGTCAACAAGGTTGGCACGGCATGAGCAGGTGAACCTGACTTTGCCTAACAGTTTCTCCCGTTCAAGGAGCATGACGATTTTCTCAAGCCTTGGTCGGTTTGCAACAAAAAGGTCATCATACAGGCTGATCATGGTAACGCTGAAACCTTGTACGAGAGTCTTGATTTCTTCAACAACGTATTCGGCGGAAAAGAAACGTAGACTGCGCCAGAACCTTGAAGAGGCACAGAAAGCACAGCGGTAAGGGCATCCGCGCGATGTGAACATGTATGCGTGACGGCTTATGGGGAGGAGATCTCGTGCGGGCATTGGAATATCGTCGAGAATCCCTATTTGCGGCCTGGGCCCGGTGCTATGAAGTTGCCCGTCGTCATTTCTGTACAGGAGCCCGGGTATATCTGCGAGATGCTCACGGTCGAGCTTGTTCGCGTCAAGCGCGGCGATAATGTCGACAAATGTCATTTCACCTTCGCCCACGCAGGCTGCGAGGACATTAAGAGGGATCGTTTCAGGGAGGGCCGAAATATGGATGCCTCCCAGTATTACAGGGATGTTTTGTTGTGCGAAATGAGAAGAGTAACGCTGGGCGATGTTGTAATTCTGAGAGACAGAAGAAATGCAGGCGATGTCGGGTTGTATCGCCTCGGCTTTCTTCTCGATATCGCGATCCTCTATCCAGAAACGCATTCGCGTTTTGGGCAGGTGTTTTCTTGCGGACGAGGCGAGATATGCCAGCCCGAGATTGGGGTAACGAGTCTCCACTTCGACCTGTGGATTAATCGCGTTTATGAGCATGATGCGCAGTTCTCTATCACTCATTTCTTTCTCCAACGGCAAGGCCATGCAGCATTAGCGGAGGTGGGAGAGGGATCGCTCTCGATCGCAGCAGCTGGAACCCGGCCTGCTTGAAGCAATGGGCCAATTCCCCCATGGTCCACTGACGCAGATGGCCCGAGTCGAATCGGGCCTCCTTGAACTTCATGCAAGCAATACGTGCAAGCCACATCGCCCAGTCGATCGGATAAACCAGGATAAGCTTTCCGCCAGGCCTTGTTACGCGGCCGAGTTCAGCAACTGCTTTCTCCGGGTAATCAAGATGCTCGATTACCTCGATGAAAATGCAGCAGTCGAAGTGGCCGTTATCGAAGGGAAGTTCGTACAGATTGCCCTGCTGGACCGTGAGATTGTGCTCATTACAGATCCGAACGTTCTCAAGGTCGATATCTACCCCCTCAACCTTGGACAGGGGGAAGAGGTCGGCAATCTTCTGGAGCGTTATGCCCTCACCGCAACCGGCATCAAGAATGCGTGTACCGGATACATGGCCGAGCACAACACTGTCGCGAAAGTCCCAATACTTTCTGCCGACACCTCCAGCGTTGTAGGCATCCCGCTGGCTCAGCTCTTTTGCGCGTTTACAGCCTGTTACCGGCATGTTTACTCCTTCCCATGATGACCTCCGCTAGAGAAATCCTGTGCTTCAGAATAAGGCGTGTCAGTTCGTTCCCCGACAATCTTCTTTGCGAGCGCCTGAAGCGACTAAAAAAGATAATCGGCGTAAGCACGAGGGCAGAGGTGTGAGCGGCCATGATGGTGGTGAGAACAGCAAAGAAGCCGGATCCCTTGACGAAGGACTGAATTTCGTTAACGCCTGAGAGCATCGCGTAGAATTGAATACAGTGTCGCCACACCGTAACAAGCGGAAGAAATAGCAGTAACCGTAGGGGGAAGTTTTTGAGGGCAACCCAGAAATGATTACGCTCGACCCAGAATATCTTTTTAAGTGAGAAGGGTCCGCCAGTTTGTGAGTATAGGTGTGTAACTCTTGCTGCGGGTGCGATCTTTATTTTGCCGCCAGCCCGGAGCAGGCGAAGGCTCAGATCGGTGTCTTCGCAATAGGCAAAGAATCGCTCGTCAAACAGGCCGACATCATCGAGTGCAGATTTCCGGATCAAGCAGGCACATCCACTTACTGCGAGTATGTCGGACGCTTCCTCCATCCTTGGCACCGCCTCGCCACGTCGTACCTGGCGTGACATGCCGTCAAGTGAGATGCTGACTCCGCAGGAGTCAAGCACAGTGGGTTTATTCCCGTCGATAACCAGGGAAGCCACAGCACTGATCTTGTCGTCCGATTCAGCGACGCGAACGAGTTCGGTTAGCCAGTCGGGCGATGCGGTCGCATCGTTATTGATTAGGGCGACATACTTGCCGTTCGCGGCCCTTATCCCAATATTGTTGCCACCGGCAAATCCCTTGTTCACGTCGCTCCTTATGTAGATGGCATCCTGGCTTTCAGCACGGACGAGCGCTGCGATATCTTCGCTGGACCCATTGTCAACCACCACGACCTCGTAGCAGGGATAGTCCTGCATGGCTAGACTCTTTAGGCAGTTACGCAGCAGCTCACTTCCGTTCAGTGTCACGATGATAACGGAGACAATTGGTTTGTTTGTCAGCTCGGTCATTGTGATGTTCCTGCAGTGGTTTTCATGAACGCGGAGAACCCCCTCAACATATGCGGGATGAGTCGCGGATGTGCCAACATATGCAGCAACTGCCTGGTGATTACTGAAAAGCGGAGATAGAAAGATCTGAGGATTGTCGAACGGGCCGTTTCGAGATCGTCACGCGTCAGTCCATTCGGGACAAAGACGGTATTGAGCGTGTTCATCCGCTTCCAATCACGCTCAAAACTTCCGAGCGTTTGGGCATGCCCATAGATCTCGCTGCCGGGGAAGGGGGTCAGTTGCATCACGGTAATATCGTCGAGCGGCAGAGATTCAGCAATGCTGCGCGTCTTCGCCAGCGATGCCCGGGTTTCCCCAGGGAAACCAACCATGAAGAAGCCTTTAGTCCTCAGTCCGGCCTGACGACTCCATCGAAGCGCCTGACGGACCTGACCAAGATCGAGATTTTTATTCACAGCTTTCAGAATATCGGGATCACCACTCTCAATGCCATAAGAGATATGCCAGCATCCTGCACGGCGCATGAGTTTCAATAGATCCAGATCGACGCGATCAGCACGGCCCAGGCAGGACCATGTCATATCGATTCGTTCTGAGATCATGCGTTCACAGAATTCCTTGACACGTTGTTTTGCAATAATGAATGTATCGTCCTCAATAAGCACTTCCTTCACGCCATAGTCAGTTCTGAGCACTTTCAGCATCTCAATAGCGTAAGCGGGGCTATAGGCTCGACATCTATTGCCGAATACGGAGCGATCACAGAAAGTGCATTGATTGGGGCAGCCACGCGTTAGGACGATCGAGGCGCAGGGCGCCCTCATAATACGAGCAGGAGATGGGTGGAAAGCATTCGGAAATCCTTCAATGAGTTCCCATGCAGGCAGGGGCAACGAGTCGAGCTCCTTTATCAGTTCACGCCTTGGATTGACTTTTGGCCCATCGGGGCTCTGCGACGCGGTGCCCGCGACATCAGTGGGCAACGTATCGCCATTGGCTACTCGATCAAGGATGTCGCGCAAAATCTCTTCGCCTTCCCCGATCGCTGCGAGATCAAATCCTTCGAAGCTGTTCAGCGTCTCTTCAGGCAGCGCTGATGCGTGGCATCCACCCACAATCGTGAGCGAGGATGGGCGCAGTTCCTTGAGCTTTCGTGCAAGCGATCCGGCCGCTGTGATCCCCAGCGTTGTGGATGTAATGCCCAGAACATCCGGATCAAACTCCTTAACACGCTCAAAAGCAGTTTCAACGGTCAGATCCATCGCCGACGCGTCCAGGATAGCGACCTCGATATCTGCCTGTTTTGCTACTGCGGCAAGGCAGGGAAGCGCAAAGGATGGCTCAGTGCTGGCAGCTGAAGTGAATGAGCCGTATCGCTCCTTAAGCGTGACCGGTGCGGAGGCTAGAAGCAGTTTAGGTTTCATGATCCAGCGTTCGGCTACTCCAATCCCTTCGATGTGCCACTATTCTCGTCTGCCTCTTTCTTTCTGAGCAGTGCGAGATGCTGAGCCAGCTTCTTCAATTGCCGCCGCTGAGACGAGAGCACAAGAGAGAATTGAAGGCACATCAGGAGCAGGACCAGGAATCCCATCAGGAACAAGGTGGTGGTAGGCGTATTGGCGCCTATGAGATCCGATAGAACGACCAGCCAGTCATATCGGTTCACGATGAACACCATGCCGAGTCCTATTCCCAGCCACAACCAGCAGTAAGCAATATCCAGGCGTCCTTTCTGAACGAGCCTGAGGATAAGGATGAGAAGAAGCACGCTGATAACTATCGACGCATAGTATTGCTTGATAAACATGAGTTACTGATCTCCTTGCTTCTTCAAGTCTTCGAGTTTACATCTCCACTTTCGCCACAGTCGGTAGTTAAGCAGAACAATGAAGATCGAAAGAATCATTTTCATGCCGTAATAAAGAGGTTGGAGGCCTGAATGCATCGATTTCCCGGAAATACGCGGCTCCATGGATACGTGGACTTCCTTGATTGTTAATCCCACATATGTCGCCATCAGGATCACGTCAGCATCCGGGTAGTCGCAGGGGAAGACCCCGCTGGCCAGAAAGGCCATGCTTCTTGTGCTCATGGCCTGAAATCCGGACGTTGGATCGGTGAATCGCCTGCCGCTCAGTACGACGATTATTGCCGAGAAGAGCCCATGCCCGATCCGGCGAAGCAGTGATGTGCTATCCGCCATGGGGTAACGTGAGCCGATAACGATGTCTGCCTCGCCCTGCCTGACAGGCTCATATATCTTGGAAAGCTCGGAGGCAAGGTGCTGTCCATCGCCATCCATCTGCAGGACTGCGTCATACTTGTTCTCAACGGCATAGGTATAGCCTGTTTCAAGCGCAGCGCCATAGCCGTAGTTGGTAAAGAGCGGAAGAACTGTTGCGCCGGCGGCAGAAGCCTCAGCTGACGACCTGTCCGTTGAGGCATCATCGACAACTACCACGTCTGCTAAAGGCATCTCTTTGCGGACAGTTCTGACAACGTTGCCTATCCGCCCTTCTTCATTGCGGCAAGGTATGACGATCAGCACCCGCGCAGGCTTCTGGTTTTTAGTCTCAGGCATCATTGCGTCCTCGTGCGATTAGCACTCGTTTACGAATTGAGCTTAGCAGAGAGAGTGCGACCATGAAACCCTAAAGGCGAAAGCGTTCACACAAGATTCACACAAGATTCTTATCCACAACTTGACAATATCTCGGCATGCTTGTATAGTTGTTTCTCTATTACGTTATGTGTTTCTGAGTGAGTCCTAAG
>JAUXFM010000185.1 GCA_030622955.1 Lentisphaerales bacterium | reverse complement strand
CGATTTGAAATCAAGAGAAGTGCTAACGTAGTATATCAGGATGAAACCATTAGACAATATTGAGCAGATAAGGTGCTGGATGGACTTTGGTCACCACAAACCGGACAGTAGTGATATCAAATGGGAAATTGATTCCGGAAATGCGAGTTCAAATCTTCTCGACTTCTGCACGCCTTGAACTGTTTGAACTTCTTCAACTCCGAGCAAAGCGAAGCGACGATGATTGAAAAACGATGGCTTGTGATGCTGTGGGTCGTGGCGTTTATCTTCTGCGGCATTCTGTCTTTGGCTAATGTCTTTCTTGGTGACCTCAACCAGGATGAAGGCTGGTATCTCTATGCCGCTCGACAAGTAGCCGAAGGCGAAATACCGTACAAAGACTTCGCTTACGTGCAGGCTCCAGTGATGCCCTATGTCTACTCATTGGCCGCGCCGTTGGTCTCACGATGGGGCCTGGCAGCAGGACGATTGTTCACCTCTTTCCTGGGGCTTGCGGCTGCCATCTGCGCGGCTGTTGCGGCTGCAAGGATGACGCCGCGGGAGAAGAGGGGCGCCGTTGCGTTGCTTGTCTTTCTCCTGGTTCAGATTAATGTCTTCCAGAACTACTATTCCGTAGTCGTCAAAACATACTCACTGAGCCAGCTCTTCATTTGTGCCGGGTTTCTCTCGCTAACGTTCATTGACGGCAAGAGGAAGGTGCTCGCCGCAATTCTTGGCGGGGTCCTTCTTGGAGCTGCAGCTGGAACGCGAATATCTGCGGTAATCGTGCTGCCGGTGGTTCTTCTTTGTTTGCTGACCGGTCGGACAGGTCGTTCCTGGATCTGGTTCAGTGTTGGCGCGGCTGTTGTGGGCATTGTGATCGCGTTACCATTCATCCTGACTGCACCGGACCAGTTCTGGTTTGGTGTCGTGAAGTACCATGCAGGCAGGGAAGCGGGGGGGCTTATCAACTGGGTTTGCTACAAAGCAGGCTTCATTTCGCGCTCTGTGCAGGACTATTTTCTGGTGGTCGCCCTGATCATTGTCCTGGTGGTGCAAAAACTGTTCCACGTTGATGGGGAAGTGGCAGGCTCGGAGAGTGAAGAGAAGGGCGCAGAAGAATCTCGTCTCTGGCTGTTGCCTGCTCTGTGGTGGTCGGCTATTGTGGTCACCCTGGCACACTTTGCCGCATCCTTCCCTTATGATGATTACCAGGTCATGATCTTTCCTGTTCTTGTGATGGCGATTTGCATTGCTCTTGTCAGGGCTGCAAAAGGGAGGCGCACGCTTTGCGCCTTGCTCTGCAGTGTTTTCATTCTTTCGATTGCCGCTTCTTTCTCTTCACCACTCAACCAGGGCTGGTTCGTGCGGGAGCACGACAGGATCTGGTGGCGCATGAAGAAGCAATCTGCGATTCGCCAGTTGCAGAACACTGCCAGATATTTGCGAGATATGTCCGGGCCTGACGGTTTGCTGCTTACACAGGATCCCTATCTCGCGGTCGAGTCGGGGTTGAGGTTGCCGCATGGCCTTGAGCTTGGTCCTTTCAGCTATTTTCCGGACTGGGAGCGCGAGAAGGCTGAGAAATATAACGTGTTGAATCGCGAGATGTTCCGGGAACTGCTCAGCAACTGCGATGCACCGGTAGCCGCGTTGAGTGGATATGCGCTTTCGGTAGAGTGCCCTGCCGTCAAGGAGCTGTCCGGAAGTGAGCAGGAAGAGCTTTGGCAACTTGTTCGTGATCGATACACGTTGGTCGGCCCCGTGCAGGAGAATTTTGGACAGGGCAACAGCGACCTGCGCATCATGGTGCGGCGGGGATTGGATGAGGTGCCTGTTGAGCAGTAGGGCGCAAGGGAAATTCATGAGGGCATCACCCTTTCTGCTCTACCTTCTACTGCTCTGTATCGCGCCTGACGTCGGGGCGCAATCACTTCGCTTCTCGAACCATCGCGAGCTGGATGTGCCCGATTATGCAACCATGCGCTACGGGCCGGCATATCTTGCCATCGAGTTCTCGCAGCAGGCGGGCTATCAGTATACCGAAAGTGAGGGCGCAGGGACGGATTACCTGTTCGGAAGCAGGCGCGGCAAGACACGTGAAGATGGTTCGGATTATCCTCTAATATCCTCTCTTGTGCTCAGGAACTACCTGATTCTGGGCCGCCACATGGACCTCGATGCTTCCTTGCAGATGACCTATTCGCAATATCCCAATGAAACGCAGGAGGATGAATTCATATTTCATCTTGTTGAGGAGGGGGTCCTTGCAAGCATCAGCATGGAAATTGAACTGACGCCTTTCGTTAAGGGAATGCTCTACGAGAGTCCTTCCTTCCTGACGGATTATGTCGATACGCG
Organism: Lentisphaerales bacterium; assembly: GCA_030622955.1. Lineage (GTDB taxonomy): Bacteria > Verrucomicrobiota > Kiritimatiellia > JAUXFM01 > JAUXFM01 > JAUXFM01. Next base: position 1,033 of record JAUXFM010000185.1, on the reverse strand, counting down.
CGGTATTGAGGACGAGCAGGGCGGGCGTGGATATGAACGCTTCGAGAATGAGTTCGGGCTGGACCTCGATTGGCTGGTGGCCAAAGAGGCCAACCTGGGCCTGTCTCTGGGCAGGACGGATGTGATGCCGTCGGACGCTGAGTTCGACAGCAGGGAGCAAGCGACACACGAGCTGTCTGTCATCTACGAACAGCAGGTGTCCAAGTTCCTTATTCTGGGCGGCAACCTGAATTATGAGTCGTACCTGCATGAGGCCGCTACCTGGGGCGATTCGGAGAAACTTTCGTACAATGCCATTGCGAGGGTAAGGCTCACGGACAGAACACGTGCGTCTCTCTCTATCGGATCCTCGGCGGGCACTGTTTCTTCATTTGAGCTGCTGACTGACGATGACTCGCTTGTTTCTACGGCTGAATACGAGACGGAATCTGAAATCCTTTCTGTCTGGCTCGAAACACAGCTGGCCGATTCATTGTCACACAATGTCGAGATCGTACGGGATCTGGTGGATGGCTACAATTCTGCCTTCGAGACATCGGACGCTTTCACCTACAATCTCGAATGGAACGGTGAATTCGTGTCCTTGTCATTCTCTTCGGCACTGATGGACGTTGAACCAGTATCGGAGAGCGTTAACGCTTACAGCCACTGGTCAGGTGATCTGAATGGGAGTTGGCAGGCGACGTCGTTCGTGAACATTTCGTTTTCTACAAGCTATACAATACGGGATAACGAAGGGATTGAGATTGCTGGCGATGAGGAGGTCGACGAGGAATTGTCCTTCGATTACGATACCTGGACGAGTCGGCTGGGCATGTCCTTTCCCATAGCCAAGGACCTGGCATTCTCGACATATGTGCAACGCACGGAGCGCGAGAGTGACTCTGCCAATCTCCAGTTCACGCGGCTGTCGACTGGTACGTTTCTCACCTATCATCATGTGTTTTAGAGCGGTTGAAGAAATACTGTAGCCGGAGGGGCGTTGCGAATTGTACATGATCAAGGAAGGCGAAGCAGGAATAGCAGGGCTATT
>JAUXFM010000121.1 GCA_030622955.1 Lentisphaerales bacterium | reverse complement strand
GTACGATGTTCTCTTTCAGCGCTGCCTCCTCAAGTTCTGTCAGACTCGTAAGAGTAAAGGCGATGTTCTTGATCTCATCATTTCCTGCGCCGCGAGGCACAACAAAGGGGAAGCCATCCAATAATTCGAGCTCAATGCTATTCCCACCCGTATTTGTAAGTTCTACGGTTCTGACCAGGCCGGCCATGGTTTCATTAGGGAGCGTGAAGTAGCCGATTCTTGTGCGGATCCCTTTCCCTGTATGCTCTTCTTCGATCTCAATCTCGTGAGCTTTGACCCTGAGCACTTGCTTCACCGACGTCTCGGCAGCCGGCAGTTGCCGGAACGGCTCGTAGAATTCGCCATCAATCTTCAGGAACGTTCGAAATCCCTCGCTGAAAACGCTGGAGAACGCTTTGTTGGCCGGGTTGAATTCCATGACTGCGGCATTCTTGCCTTCAACGCCGAAGCTGCAGAGCGCCTGGCCCCGGTTACAGTAGAAGGCCCAGAGCGGTTTACCCATTCGGCCTGCGATTCCGGGCAGGAAACTGGCAAAAGGCATGGCCCGGTGGAAATTCTCTATCACGAACTCACCGTCCGGCTTCAAGCTGTATATGGCATCGCTATCTGTCATTGAGCTGCCCTCACAAAGGAGTTAGATTGGAGTATGCAATACAATGCCTGCCTGTTCAATGTCATCTATAGACAAAATGATGCGGGGAATGGCCACGCTCCTGCCAAAACAAGCGTAGCCGTTTAGGATGTCTAATTAACAACTCATCATATTGCGCCATAGCGTGATAGCCGGTATTATGTACCGCAAATAGCAATTACCGGCGAACCGCATAACGCAAAGGAAAACAATGACTGAGTACTATCAATTTCCGCAGGATTTCATCTGGGGATGTTCGACATCAGCTTACCAGGTCGAAGGCGCAGCCAATCTTGACGGCAAAGGCAAGTCCATATGGGACACATTCACGCATGAGCCTGGGAACATTGCCGAAAACCACAATGCCGATATTGGCATCGATCAATACCACAGGTACAAGGACGATATAGCCCTCATGAAGTGGCTTGGAACGAAGGCATATCGCTTCTCCGTTGCCTGGTCCCGTGTTTTCCCCAACGGATATGGCGAACCTAATTCAAAAGGCATGGACTACTATGACCGGCTCATCGATGAATTGCTGGCCAACGGTGTCGAGCCGTTCCTGACCTTCTATCATTGGGATCTGCCCCAGGCGCTTCAAGACGAGGTAGGCGGCTGGGAATCGAAAGAAACATCAGAACATATGGCGAATTATGTGGCCTATGTGACCCAGCATGTATCCGATCGTGTCACCAACTTCTTCACTATCAACGAATTCGGCGGCTGTGTCGACTTGGGCTATGGGGAAGGTATCTATGCGCCCGGCCTGCAGCTTCCCATGAAAAGGGTCAACCAGGCGCGCCACAACGTGATATTGGCTCATGGTCTGGCTGCACAGGCAATCAGGGCAAATGCGAAACGCGACGTACGCATCGGGGTCACAGAGGATCCTGTCCTGCCAGTGCCAATAATGGACACCCCGGAACATCGTGAGGCAGCACTAAAGGCCATCCGCGACATGAATGCCCACTTCACAACTGCTGTCTTGGAAGGCAAATACATGGACAGTTATCTTGAGCGTGAGGGCGAGAATGCCCCCCAGTTCACTGACGAGGAGATGAAAATCATCGGCACTCCAATCGATTTCTTCGGCATCACAATGTATCGTCCGACATATTGCCGCGCATCAGACGATCCCAAGGGTTATGAGATGCTGGATTATGCAAAGGGCCACCCTCTTTATGACATGGATTGGATCTATTTTGGACCTGAGGTAGGTTACTGGGCTCCATGGCTCATGGCCAATGCGTGGGACATCAAGGAGCTATATGTGACAGAGAACGGATGCGCCTGCCAGGATGAAATGACCAAGAAAGGCGAAATCCTTGACACCGACAGGTTGACGTATCTGCGCAACCATCATGCAGCTATGCATCGTGCGGTTAGCGAGGGTGTGCCATTGAAGGGATACTTCGTCTGGAGCCTACTCGACAATTTCGAATGGGAGCTGGGCTTCACCAAGCGCTTCGGAATCTTCTACGTCAACCATGAAACCAAAGAGCGCACTCCAAAAATGAGCGCGCATTATTATCGAAATGTGATCGCTCGAAACGCGGCGCTGTAAGTAGGTTTCAGGGCAGAGGATACGACTCAGAATGAACGTCGAACATTCAACTCTCAACGTCCAACGCCGAAGTAAGAGATGACCCAGAACCATCGGCTCCACGCTGGGTAGGGCGTGATCGCCGAGCGCGCCGCCGTCTCCAACCACAATCACTGCATTTGCCCATGGAGGGCGAGTGTCCCCACGAGCCGCAGAACAACTCTCGGACGGCCCGGCGGTCCGTCCCTACCATTGCGTGTTGCTTGACGACTACCTGGGCATCAAGGATGTATGCCTGTCCCTGCCTGTTGTCATGGCGAAAGACGGCATCACGCGCATCATAGAACCCGACCTGGGCGAAGAAGAGAGCACCGCGCTTCATGAATCTGCCAGGATCGTGCGGGACGCTATCAGGGAATCGCTGGCCTGAGGTTTCAGGAGTCAGGTTTCCACGTCGGCGACTCTGTCGCCAGGTGCCTGCTTGCCCAAGGATCAATGCGCCAGATCTTCCTTCGTCAGGTTTCAGGGAAGGATTGTGGCGGGAGCGACGGGACTCGAACCCGCAACATCCAGATCGACAGTCTGGTACTCTAACCAAATTGAGCTACGCCCCCGCGGGCAGCAATGAGAAGGCATGTTAGCGATATAGGGCTTCGTATCAAGCGAAAAAATCAATTTTCGGCAGTGTCGACGGTTCGGCGTCGCTCTTTCTTCCGGGATTGTCTCTTCTTGTCCTCGAGCATCTTCTCCTTTTGACGTCGAGACCGCCGTCTCTTCTGGCGGCGAATCTTCTCCCTGGCCTGCTGGCGGGCGCTCTCTGCCCCTTTGATTTTCTCTTCAATTCGATCGGCAAGCTCGCGCCTTGCCTGGAACCTGTTCATGACCCTGGAACGCGATTTCTGGCATTTGACAACGATCCCTGACGGTAGATGCTTCAGCTGCACACATGAGGCCGTCTTATTGACCTTCTGTCCGCCGCTGCCCGAGCCCAGGATGAACTTCTCGTCCATATCCTTCTCATCAATGCCAAGCTCTGCCATACGCGCCGCAAGCTGCTTCTGCTTCGCATCTGAAACTGTGATATCCGACATTTGGGGCCCTTTATATTATGTGCCGATCATAACACATCCCATGAAAAACCGAAACAATGAAGCAATCCAATCCATTTGATGTTTTCATTGCACTGGTTGTTCTGTAAGCTCTTGTCCGCTCCAGTTGATCCGAATTCTACAGGAGGGGTGGCTGAGTGGACGAAAGCACCGGTCTTGAAAACCGGCGTGCCGCAAGGTACCGGGGGTTCGAATCCCTCCCCCTCCGCCAATCGGTCGGGACGCCCCATCTTCAATTCCATGATGGATGACATTGAGACATGGGGTCAACACCATTAACGGGGGCAACCCCGATTCCTAAGCACACATTATTCTGACCCTCAACCTATAGTTCTCGAAGTTTCTGAAGCCAAAGGCTCTCCTGGAGATCATCTCCATCTTGTTGTGGAACCCTTCTGTAATGCCATTGTTCTTAGTAAAGCGCCACATGGCGGCGATCTCTTCATCCGAGGACCCTAGGGTCCTGCCGAGCGTCTCGAGTTGTTCCAAGCCGCAGGTTCTCTTCGTGGCGTCGCATCAGTGAGAGCAGTCCACGATTCATCCTGCCTTTTTCCTGCTAAAACTTAGGCGGTTCTTCAAGGATATCCATAATCTTCCGTGCACAGTAAACCCGGTTGCGCCTTGCTGTGTCAACCTGCTCTAGGATATCCAACGAGATAAGTTTATCTATCCCTCGCTGAGCAGTTGAGAACGCAATGTTGAGCTTCTCTGCGATCTGGTTAATCGTGCAGTATGGGTTTTCTTCCAAGAGATTCAGAATGTCTAGGGGCGTCTTGCTTCTTCCGTGTGAGCGTTGCCGCCAGTCGGTCAGCAAACTGTTGATTCTCTCTGCTTTTTTCAGTGAGTCTTCTGACATGCGTGCAACACCATTAAGAAAATACTCAATCCATTCAGCCCATGCAGCCTTCCCTGTTACCGCCGCCAGTCTATCGTAATAGTCGGATCGGGTTGCCTCAAAGAATGCGCTTAGGTAGAGCAAAGTGGTGGGAAGGATATCTCTCTCTACAAGGAAAAGCGTTATGAGAAGCCGACCAACACGTCCGTTACCATCAAGAAAGGGATGAATAGCTTCGAACTGGCTATGCATCATTGCCGCTTGAACCAACGGAGGAAGTGATCGGTCATGGAGAAACGTTTCCCATTCACCAAGGCACGACATCAGTTCGTCGGCTGGCGGAGGAACGTAGGCGGCATTTTGGAACGTACAGCCCGGAGAGCCTATCCAGTTTTGACTGCGCCTGAACTCACCCGGTGTAGCATGTTCACCGCGTACGCCCTGCATCAGTTTCTCATGCAGCTCTGTCACAAGACGGAGTGATAATGGCAACTCAGATAACCGCTTAATTCCATGCTCAAGTGCGACAACGTAGTTTCCCACTTCTTTTAAGTCATCAGGGCTTCTATCAACGGAAGCTCCCGCATCTGCCGCCAGGAGTTCTCCAAGAGTTGCTTGAGTTCCTTCTATACGACTGGACAGAACAGCTTCCTGCTTAATAAACGGACGCATTAGCAAATGAGGATTCTGCAAACTTCGGCCTTCTCCGGCCAGCTTTCCTATCAGCCGGTCAGCATCTGACAGGGCCCTGAGAAGGACTGGAGAGAAATTAATATCCGGTGGCAGCGGATTGGGAATGAATGCTTCATATTCCCCATAACACTGTACCAATCTTCCTGCGCCGTAGCTTCTGCTTCTCATTGTTACTCAAGGCTGCGATTGAAGTCGAAAATAGTCAAGCGCCTTATTGCTGATTAATGGCGTTATCGATAATAAGAGAATTCGTTATTATCGAGCCATCGAAATCGACCCGAATAGTGGTAATATGAGGCTGCTGTTACCACTTTTCCCGGAAGAAAGCCACGGAAAGGGCCTTTTCTTTGGGCAATTGTCCTTCCGAATTCGCCAATATTTTCCCAAATGCCTCCATTTGCTCTTCACGATTCTTGATTCTCGTCAATGGTCTCAACCGCCGTTCAGTGAAATACGCCGACATATCCAGATTGTTTCGGTTCTCCATCAGGAATTCGATAATCGGCGGGGCCAGCTTAGTCACTAGGGCAACATGTTCATGTTTTTCATGTTCTTGTGCCAGGGATCTCCTGTGCGTTCAAGCCATCCATGCAATTCGCTGAGAAGAAAACTGTCGACTTCCGGGTTTTCACCGTACACATTCGCAAGCTGGTACGGATCTGTCTCATCGTCGTGCAGCAGATAGCTGACATCGCCATCTTCCATGGTGGCGACAAACGTATAGCGCTCAGTCCGGACACCGCGACGGCCGTCACCAGCCGGATGCTCCGGCTTAGTCCAAAAGTAGAATGACGAGGACTGGCGTTTCGCGCTGGGGTCGAGGAAGAGTGCGGATTGGTCAATCCCTTCGACGTCATCCGGGATTTCGGACTGAAGCCCAACGAGTCCGAGCAGCGTCGGCATGATGTCCGGCGCGCCAAAGGCGAAATCATCCTGCCGTGGTTTGAGCTTGCCGGGCCAGCGAATAAGAAATGGCACCAGCATCGATTCGTTATACCACACGCTTTTGCCGCATGGTTGTCCGTGACAACCCATCATCTCGCCATGGTCTGAAGTGAACACGAGGATCGTGTCATTTTCCAAGCCTTGTTCCTTCAGGCACGTGAGGATGCGTCCGAACTGATCATCCACACCCGTCACAGCGGCAAAGTAATCGGCGACGTTCTGCACCCACGCCTTGTCGGGATCGACCTCGACATTGCCGCGGTTCAGCAGGCTGCACGGATCCTTGTCGGCATACATATCCTTGTACCGATCCGGGACCTGATTGAACGGCATGTGAGGTGGATTGTGAGCAACGAACAGCGCAAACGGCTTATCGTTGTCCCGGCATTGGCCATCGCGGTTTTCGAGGAATTCGATGGCAACGTCTGTCTCGTGCTCAGTCGACCAGCAATCGACATCAAGTCGCTCGTCGACCTTCGCATTGCCGACCCAGTAGTGCGGATGCAAATGATTGTCACAACAGCCATAGGTGTGCCAGAACTGGAAACCGTGACGACGCGGCCCCGGCTCGGTGTAGGTGTCCCAGTATGTGCCTTTCCCGGGCTCGCCACGCCAACCTTCCGTGTATGGGATGTGTTCTTCTTTGGGCAGATCGAGGTGGTATTTGCCAATGTAACCCGTGCTGTAGCCGTTGTCCGCCAAGACATCGGATATGCACCGCTCGTCCGCTTTCAACTCGATCCCGTATTGGATCACGTTCGAGCAGCAGTTGCCGTAGACACCGTTTGAAATCGGGTACTTGCCGCTGAACAACATCGCGCGATAGGGGCTGCAGATCGGAAAGTTGCTGACGGCGCGAGTCAGCACAAGACTTTCCTTTGACATGGCGTCGAGGTTTGGTGTGATCACGGGATCTTCATTCATGAATCCCATTGCTTGCTGACGGTATTCATCCGGGAACACATAAACGATATTCGGCCGTTTGCCCATTGCTTCTGCTCTCCATAAGTGATTGATGACTGACAGAAATTTGCTTTTACCTTACCTGAATCACTCACATTAATCATTAAACGAACTTGATGCGTAAATATTATGCTTCAAAAGGAATCACTGCAAGAGTGGAAAGGTCGATTCGCAGTTGCGATGGTGATGATAATCTAGAATCTTGCAGTATTGTAGTTTGCGAGGCCTTTTCAAAACAGAATGCACGCCATCTGGAATGTCTTTTTCTGGCGTATGCTGCGTGATGGCTGCTATGAACTCGCCTGCTTGGAAGATTTCGAAATTACGCTTTGTCTTAGCGTGCATTCTGGATCGGTAGATCACGGTGCCGTTTTCCTCGT
>JAUXFM010000068.1 GCA_030622955.1 Lentisphaerales bacterium | reverse complement strand
GACGACCAAAACCGTCAGCAACAGGGTTCGCGAGATTTGGGCAACACGCCGTAAAGTAGCTGTTGAAAAACACCATGCGTCATGGGCTGGGCTCGGCTGGACAAAATCTAGCCCTTCGGCTTGTTAAGGAATCCGACATTGAACATGTGCTCTCTCCTGAACGGTATAGGAAACGAGAAATAAGTTCCTTGCCATGTTCTCCATCGCCTGTGTATTGTGTTCTCGTGAAGAGAGGACGGAAGTCCGTGAGAATCGGACGCGGTAGCGCCGCTGTAACCGGCTACGACCTCCCAATAGGCCATCTTGGAACTGATCCGGGAGAAGGTGGGGGGAAGAGGCATGATGCCGGAAGCCAGAAGACGTTGCTTTTCACGCTTGTCATGAGGCGGCCTGATGTGCCGCGTCTAGTTCCTCGCGTGAAGGAATGATGAGAAGTGTGAACGCGATGTCCATGGGCCTCCATCCTTTCCCCGAAAGGATGAGGTCTTTTTTTTGTTGGACTGAAGGAGAAGAGCATGAGCAGAGAGAAAGTAGACAGGGCGATAGCATCGATCAAACCCATCAGTGAAGAATGGGTGGCGAAAGGCTACGAACGACTGGATGCGCTCACCAAGCCAAGACGCAGCCTGGGATATCTTGAAGAGATGGCTGCGCGATATGTGGCGATCACCGAGGAAGAGAGACCGGTCGTTGGCAAGAAGCGGGTCTGTGTGTTTGTCGGCGATCACAAGGTCGTGGAAGAAGGCGTTAGTGCCTACCCTCAGGAAGTCACGGGACTGATGGTCCGGAACTTCATCGGCGGTGGCGCGGCGATTAACGTGCTGTCAAGACGAGCCGGTGCGGATGTGCGCATCATTGATGTAGGAATGATAGAGGATCTGGGGGAGATTGAAGGGCTTACTGAGCGAAACGTGAAACGAGGCGCAGACAATATTGCTATCGGTCCTGCCATGACGCTTGATGAAGCTATGGATGCTCTTGCTGTCGGAATAGAGATGGCGGAGGGGGCGGCGACGGATGGCGTGACAGTAATTGGTACAGGTGATATGGGCATTGGCAACACAACACCGGCTTCAGCCTTGCTGGTTGCATATCTGGATGTTTCGACGAAAGATGCCGTTGGGCCGGGCACAGGGCTGGACGATGCGGGAGTCGCGAAGAAGGTAGTGATTGTCGAGAAGGCGATCGAGGTGAATGCCGATAATTGCAGTGATGCGACAGCGACACTGGCAGCGCTGGGCGGGTTGGAGATCGCCGGCATTGCAGGGCTCTGCCTTGGAGCTGCAGCCAAGCGGATGGCGGTCATTGTTGACGGTGTCATTTCGACGGCAGCTGCACTTGCAGCGATTCGGATTTGCCCGGCAGCGAAGGGCTACATGTACTTTGCGCATATGAGCACCGAGCCGGGTCACAAGAAGTTCTTCGAGCAGGAAGGCGTGCGGCCTGTCATGGACATGGGAATGAGGCTGGGTGAGGGCACAGGATCGGCCATAGCCATGCAGATTCTTGAGAATGCTATTGCCCTGTACAACGAGATGGCAACATTTGCAGATGTGGGTATTACCCCGGGAGCGTGAAAATCATGGATCAGAAAGCTGCTATGGTTTCCTGGAGTGGGGGCAAGGATTGTTGTCATGCGCTCTACAAAGCGATGAAACAAGGGTTCAGGGTTGAACGTTTGGTCAACTTCATGCGTTCACATAGTGGAAGGTGTTGTTTTCATGGGATAGACGCTCAACTGATGGCTACACAGGCTCGAGCGCTTGGAATCCCTCTGTTCCATGGTGATGTGAAGGAAATGGATGGGTACGAGGAGGTATTCAAGAAGACTGTGTCGGCCCTGCGTACCGAAGGGATCAAGAAGATGGTTTTCGGCGACATCTATCTCGATGAGCACAGGGAATGGGTTGAGCGAGTGTGCGCCGAGGTAGACGTGGAGCCTCTGGAACCACTGTGGAATTTGGAAGCAGGAGAACTTGCCAGGGATTTTGTGGCGGCCGGTTTCAAGACCATCATTGTGAGCTGCAGATCCGAGCTGATGGGAAAAGAGTTTCTTGGGAGAATGTTGGACGAAGCACTTATCGAGGAGTTGGAGAGGATGGGTATCTGTCCTTGTGGTGAAAATGGTGAATACCATACACTTGTCATAGATGGCCCTATCTTCGAGCAGGCGATTGAGGTGTTGGAGAGTGAGCGAGTACATAGGGAAGGGCATTGGCCGCACTGGTCCTTCAAGATAAAGGATTACAGGGTTGTGGGCTCCAAGGTGGACGAACCTGAAAACGTTTCTCTGTTGAGAATGCCGGTCTAAGTGTGATGCCGTGGTCTGGAGGTCTCTTTTGACATTTGCTCGTGAATTTTTTGAGAAGGGCGGCCCGATCATGTGGCCGCTCCTGCTGTCGTCTCTTACTGCACTGACAATCGTTATCGAGCGCCTGATGTTCTGGTGGCGGGAAGACAGGAAAAGGGGCACGCTTTCTCTTGAGCAGTTGTTTAACTGGGTTGAGGAAGCTGATTACGATGCACCTGCCGGGCTTGATAGATCGAAGGTGTTTGCCAGTGCCAGAATCCTTCTTGTCGGCCTGTCGCACAGAGAGCACGGGCTTGCCGAAGGGATAGAGGTTGCTGCGGGTCGGGAGATAGCGAGGATGAAGCAGGGCCTGGGAATCCTTGACACGATCATTACAATGGCACCGCTACTGGGGATACTGGGTACCGTGCTTGGCATCATGGATTCATTCAGCATTTTCGGATCCAGTGAGATCGCTGATCCGCAGGTTCTTCGAGGTATCGCCCAGGCCCTGATAACTACGGCCACGGGACTGGCAGTTGCCCTCGTGACACTGGTGCTGTACAACTACCTTTGCTCCCGCGTAGAGAAAACTGCCCGGGAATTGGAACAGGTAGCCACACAGTTCCAGATCGTCTACAAGAAGGGGTCAGGCAAGTAGGCCTAGACGGGAGTACTGTAGTGCATCTTGTAACAGGCTATGAGGGCAAGAAGGCCCGTATTGAGATTGTGCCACTGGTGGATGTTGTTTTTCTCCTGCTGATTTCCTTTATATATGCAGTTCTTTCCTTGTCGGAGCATCGAGGCGTGAACGTGCAACTTCCACGTGTCGTGGGGGAAGATATCCCGAAGAGTGTCATCATCGCGGTGTTGCCTGACAACCGGATCGAGGTTGATGGTGAGACAGTGGGGGTGGCTGAAGCTGTGACGAGAGCGGCGAGCATGTCCCAGGCGGGTCGACCGGTTATTATTAGTGGTGACAGGCGGGCGGACCTCGGCGTTGCAGTGCAGCTTCTCTCCGGGCTTCAGAAAGCAGGCATCCAGAAGGTTTCATTTAAGACGCGGAATGAAGGGCAGCCATGAATCAGCGCAAAGATATGATCACAGGGTTTCTCATGGCCGTTGGCATTCATGCTGCAATTGCAGTCTGTGCTGAAGCCGTTCTGGATTTGAGCATGGATGACATGCTCCCTTTGTTCAAACGTGGTGAGTCAAGCGTTGACCTGACACTCAGCCCTGTTGATATAGATGATTGGGAGCGAAAGATACTCGATGAAGACATAGCGATTACGATCATCCAGGAACGAAGCGAGGAGATTGTGGCGGACGCTGAAGCGGCCGAACCGCTCGCCCATGACGCGGATCTGCTTGAGAAGGGCGTTGACAACGTGACGGCAACGATGTCCGATCTCAGGCCCCGCTATCCTTATGGCTCCCGTATTCGCGGCGAAGAAGGGGTCGTGACCATAAAGGCCCAGGTGGACGACTTCGGTTCGGTGTTGTCTGCCCAAGTGGAAGAGTCGAGCGGGCACAGCGCCTTGGATCGCGAAGCTTTACGGGCGGTCAGGAAAGTAACATGCGTGACCGCACGCGCCGTAGGTGCGTCAGTTGCCAGCGTCGTGACTGTGGTTGTTCGTTTCAGACTGACCGATTGAGATGAACTGCACAAACGTGCACACATTCACCTCGCCGTCATGGTTTCAACTTGATGCAAAAGAGTGCCCGCGCAAAGTTCTTGTGATGCAGTTACCCTCGGCGTCGAAATATTGCGCGTGATCATTGTTCTTTTTGTTGAATTGGAAATCATGGCTATTTGGACTGCGGCAGCTGTTTCATTACCTCTGGAATACCGTGCCAGGTCCTGGCTCCGGCGGCCAACAGTTTTGTGGATATAGCTGATGCTGCCTTGTTGTGTGTATAGTCGCGCTTCTCGATTGAGCCAGCTATAAGAACGGGTTTCTTCTGCCTTCCCGCATGTTCCGCAATTTTCAGGTTGGCGACATTGCCGGGTCCGAATGGCACGTCACAAACTATGATGACATCAGCCGAAGATGCTGCTTCGAGCGAGCGCTGAAGCGCTTCATTGCTGATGGGAGAAAAGGGTGCTTCCAATGTTGTCTTTACGCCGAGTGCATGCGCTATCTCGGTATCACTGTCGCCATTGTTGAGAACCCCACAACTGACCTCGTATCCGGCCAGGATCAGCCTGCGCATCAGTTCCTCACCGCTGCCGCCGCCCGCTACGAGATGGACTCGGATGCCTTGGCCGGCGCGGGTTGGCGTGAGCCGATGTGCCGGGGATATCGTAACAGATCCACTGCCGACATGCTGTTGGACCCTCACGTCGCAGTGGTATACATCGCTCAGGATCCTTTCGGTTAATACGTCTGACGAAGAACCGTTGGCAACGACACGGCCATGATCCAGCAGCAGGAAGCGATCGCAGAATTCCGCGGCCAGGTTGAGGTCATGACTGCACATCAGAACGGTTACGCCTTCTTCGCTGTTTAAGCGTTTAGCAATTTGCATGACTTCGAAGCGATGGTTCATATCCAGATGTGATGTGGCCTCATCGAGGAGAATGATTTTGGGCTCCTGAGCCAGTGCCATTGCAACAATTGCGCGTTGCTTTTCTCCGCCACTAAGTTCGCTCAGCGGGCGGTCCCTGAGATCTGCGATATCGGTATAGACCATGCAGCGTTCAACGATACGATGGTCTTCCCTGTTCGGAGTGGCCCAGCGACTCAGGGACGCCGTTCGGCCCAGCATGACAATCTCTTCCACGTTGAATGCCATGGGTGTTTCCAGCTCTTGCGGTACGACGGCAATAAGTGCCGAGCGTTTCTGTGCAGAGAGTGTGTGAGGAGGGTTGCTGAAGATATTGATAATGCCTGTTGTTGGTCGGAGCAGGCCTGTGAGTGCCTTGAAGAGAGTCGTCTTGCCGGCACCGTTGGGGCCCAGCACCGCGATCATCTCGCCCTCGTTAATCTGGAAATTGATATTGTCGAGGACAGTTGTGCTGTGGTAGCCACAGGATACATTCTTGAATTCTATTGCGGTTTTCATTCTATCCAGCCCTGTTTTCTGCGAGCGCGGAGGATTGCTATGAAGAAGGGGCCGCCGACCAGCGCCGTCATAACACCCACAGGTATGATCTCAGGCTTGATGATTGTACGGGCAATTGCATCACAGACAGCAAGAAACAGGCCGCCGCCGATTGCGGCCAGAGGGATTAGCCTGCGGTGATCCGGCCCGACGAGTTTCCTCATGACATGTGGCACTATGAGTCCCACGAATCCTATCAGACCCGTCATGCTGACGGCTGCCGCGGAGATGAGTGTCGCGACCACCAGTCCGAGTGTGACCACAATATCTGTTCTAACGCCAAGATGATGCGCCATCTCCTTGCCCAGTGTAAGTGCATTCAGGTCACGTGCCAGGATCCAGGCCAGGGGAATACCGAGCAGTATGATCAGGGAGCAGGCTCTCAGTACCCCAACAGAGTTAACGCCCATGTTGCCCAGCATCCACCATATAATGGTATGAAGCTCATGCTCTTTTGCACGAGAGGTTAGGAACATCAGGAGGCTGGAAAATACAGCGCTCACTATGACGCCGCTGATCACGAGTGCATAGACTGATGTCCTGCCGCCCTGGCGTGCAAGTGCACAGACAAGTGCAAGTGTTGCTATGGCCATGATGAAAGCCGAAAGTGGGAGTGCAAAAGCCGTTATTGCTGTTAGGCCTGTGAGGATCGCCAGCGCAGCGCCCAGGCCAGCTCCACTGCTGACTCCGAGAACGTAGGGCTCGGCCAGTGGATTGCGCAACAATGCCTGTAGCACAACGCCCGCACATGCAAGCGCAGCACCGACAACGAATCCGGCGATGACACGATTGAGGCGAAGGATAAAGGCTCCACTGTCTGTGCCTGGCAAGCCATATCCTGAAGGGCCGAAGAGCATGCAGGCGAAAAGGATCGCCGGCGCTGACAGGACGATGAGCCATGGGGTGATCGATTTCTTCATTCTCTTGCCGTATCCTGAAGACAGGATCTTAACTGTTTAATGCCCTCAATGATGCGAGGACCGGGCCTGGTGAGCAAGTTGTCGCTTATGTGGTCATAGACGCGTCCGCTTCGCACAGCCTTGACGTCTTTCCAGCCGGCACGAGCCTTAATGCGTTCAAGCGCTTTGCCCGAGTCCTTCATCTGGCAGTAGAGGATCACGTCAGGATCCCGGGCAACCACGAGCTCAGCATCAACTTGGAAATAGTCCTGATCCGCATCGTCGAACAGGTTGCGACCACCTGCGACTGAAACGAGCTCGGACATAAATGATCCACCACCGGCTGTAATGAGTGGATCGTCTGAAAGCTCAATGAATACAGTGGGCTGTTTTGAAAGGGGCGGTGCGGATTCCCTGTACTCATTTATCTGGCGGGCAAGTTGTTCGGCGATAGCGGCAGCTTTTTGGGAGCGCCCGAGACAATCTCCCACTTCCCTGATTGCGTGCGGTATATCATCCAGTGTCTTGCAGAGGATGGTGTGTGGCTTTAGCCCCATTGACTCCATCTGTGTGCCCATGCTCTTGTCGGCAAGCGAAGCCTGGAGTAGGAGGGTAGGTTTCACTGAAAGGATCATTTCCATTGACGGTGTTCCAAAGTTGGCAACGACAGGTGTTCGATCAAGTATCTCGATCGGGTAGTCACAAGCGCTGGTGCGGCCCACGAGCATTTCTGGTCCACCGACGGCGCAGACGATCTCAGTAAGGCTTGGCGCAAGAGAGACCACGCGCGGTGTTCCTGTGCCGGGGTCAGAGACCGGCCTGGGCGAGCAGCCTGCCAAGAGAAGGCAGAAAAGTGAGATTACCTGTTTCATATCTCAATAGCATATAGCAGAGACCTAAGAGTGGGCAAGTATCTTGCCCTTTTGGCCTCGGCGTTTACATTATGTGGGGGATTAGAATGCCAGCATCCATTTCGGGGCCACCGTGCAAAGTGATGTAATAATAAGCTGCACGATCCTGGCAACTGCTATTTGTGTGATTACCTGCCTGCAAGAAGGAAGTTGTGATTCAACAGGACTATCCGCAGTTTTGAGGTGGTGATTCTTTGTAAGTGATTGATTTGCAGGGGTGGACGGCTTTAGGCAAGTGAAAAAGAGCGCTTTCCTATCAGCGGCCGCAAACCATGATGACCTTAGTCCTTGCAGATGGCGTTGCCGTCCTCTCATCCGCATCTCGTGTCACCCTTCAGGAACCATCAAGCAACAGCCCTCAGATCCTACTTCCCGGCTTCACTTGAAAACTGGGGAAAGTCCAAGTGATTCAAGCCTTGCGCATGCGAGTCAATCTGTGTATTCTCTCAGGCTTCAGATCACAAGAAGCTGCAATCGGTGTGTGCGTTATGCCTGAAAAAGAAGAGATGATACGAGTTGACGGGGTGGTGATTGAAGTGCTCCCTGCTACCATGTACAGGGTGCGCCTTGAGAATAGTCACGAACTCCTTGCCCACATTTCGGGAAAGATGCGGAAGCATTTCATTAAGATTACTGTGGGCGACAAGGTATCTCTTGATATATCGCCTTACGATCTGTCGAAAGGTCGTATAACCTATCGCCATCGCAACTAGCCCGGCCAGCCAATTCCGGCGGTAGTCATCTCAGTTTCAGTTCGGCCATGCAATCTCTGAAATCACGTGGGATTGGTGCATTAACATGCAATCTCCTGCCCGTTATAGGGTTTGTGAAGTCGAGCGTTGCAGCGTGAAGCATCTGGCGTGGAACTCTGCGGAAATGCGCAGGGAAAGAATCCCATCTCCCATAGGAGCGGTCGCCTAGGACTGGATGGTTGGCAGCAGATAGGTGCTTTCTTATCTGGTGGGTACGCCCGGTTTCAATTCTTGCGAGTAAATGAGATGCGATCTTATTGGCGTCGAGAACCGTAATGTGTGTGATCGCTTCCCGATCCTCAAGGGCTTGCCTGATCGTGCCGGAGTGCCGTGACAATCGACCTGCAACAAGGACGTGATAGCTCTTCCCTATCTTGTGTGAGCGGAACAGTTCGATGGCTGCAGCCATCGCATCTGGTGTGCGGGCAAGCAGCAGGCACCCGGTTGTGCTCTTATCGAGGCGATGCGCTGCAACGATCTGTGGGCAGGTCTGTGCCGATTGGATTCGTGATTCCAGGCTGTCCCTGCCATTGGAGACAAGGCCGGATGGCTTGTTGGCAACGAGGTAATGGTTGTCACTGTAGAGTATGCGTGGTTCTGTCGGGACATCTGTTCGCGTCGATAGCTGTTGTGCCTCGATGAGATCACCGTTCTTGAGGACGTGACGAGCCATCCAGACGCGTCTGCCGTTAACAAACACATTGCGCTCATCAAGCTGCTTCTTTGCCTTCTTCCGCGAGATAGAGAACATGGATGCGAGGAAGTCAATGAGCGTCATGCCGCCTTCGTTTCGTTTGACCTTGGATTGAAGCATCTTCATCTGTATTGGAACCTGCCCTGCAAATCCGGCAGTATGGCAGCAGTGATCCTGTTTCTCAAGCAACTGTTATTCAGGCGAAGTCGTAGATGGCAATTGTGATGCCATGTTTGCGGTGTTTTGGGCCATTTATGGTTCAATACAAGGATTTAAAGGCATGGGGTTGACAATTCAGAATGGGCTGTGCTAGTCTCCCGACTCGTTTATTGAGGGGGTGGCAAATGGTAACAAGAGCAAAGAAGAAATCCGGATCAGAAAAGAAGAAGACTGCGAAGAAAGCTGTCTCGAAGCCGGCGCGCAAAAGTGCCGCAAAGCAGAACAAGGCGAAATCTGCTGCGAAGACAAAGAAGCCCGCAGCGAAGAAAGTTCCGACTAAGAAATCGGAGAGCAAGAAACCTGCAAGGAAGAAGAAATCTGCACCAGAGAAGCCTCTGGCGAAAGCTGAGAAGAAGCGTAAGGCGCGCTCAGAGATTCAAATAGTCAGGTCGACAAAGAAGGCAGAATCAGCTCCTGCTCCCGGCAGAGCGCTGACAGCTGATGCCAGGAAAAAATTCCGTGGCATGCTCACCACTTTGCGCGACGATGTAAGCCAGCAGATTCGGTCATTGCAGGATGATTCACTCCAGCGCTTTGATTCGGTCAACTCCGAAGAGGATGGAACCGATACTTCTGATCGCCAATTCGCACTGAGTATAGCGAGTTCGGAGCATGATGCTCTTTTTGAAATAGACAGGGCGATGAAACGGCTCGATGAAGGCACCTATGGCGTATGCGAAGCCTGTGGGAAGCATATCGAGCGTGCGAGATTGAAGGCGCTGCCATTCGTCAGGATGTGCATCGCCTGTAAATCGAGTTATGAGAACACCTCCAATTCCTTCAAGGCTGGAGAGGCTCCTGCCGCAGAAGGAGCCAATCGGAAGCCGGGTGCCAGAAATGACGAGACCAGCTGATTCGCAATCGGATCTGCTGTTGGCTGTCTCTCTAGGTTCCAGCATAGCTATTCTCGACCAGGTCACCAAATGCCTGGTCATGCAGAGATTCATCCGTGGTGAGAGTGTTACGGTTATTCCACATTTGTTCAGCCTGACCTATATCAGGAATTATGGAGCGGCCTGGGGGATCTTTTCAGGGCAGGGGCAGTGGCTTGCAGTGCTTTCCATTCTCATGCTCGGCGTCATCATCCTGTTCCGGAAGAGCTTCATGAAGGGACTGCTGTGGCATCGCATAGCAACAGGTCTGCTCATTGGCGGGATTATTGGCAATCTTGTCGACAGGATCAAGCTGGGGTATGTCGTCGATTTTCTTGATTTCTACCTTGGGGCCAGGCATTTTCCGGCATTCAATGTTGCCGATTCGGCCATATGTGTCGGGGTGGCCCTCTATATGATTGCCGAGTTCATGTTGGCCAGGCAAGCCAGGGATAAAGACAGCAGATGCGAGGAATCAAGGCATACTTCCTGATAGGCCCAACGGCAGTGGGCAAATCAGCCGTTGCGCAGGAGATAGCGTGCAGGCAGGGATACGACATTGTCTCTGCTGATTCGATGCTTATCTACAGCGGTATGGACATTGGTACTGCCAAGCCAACTGCAGCAGAGCGAGGCGCAGCGAACTACTGGTGCCTGGACCTGGTCTCCCCTGATCGCTCTTTCAGTGTCTGGGACTACCGTCAATACGCTATCGAAGGGCTTACGAGAGTAGCGCAGGCTGGGCGAGAAGCCATAGTGGTCGGCGGCACGGGGTTATACATTAAGAGCCTTGTTGATGGTCTGTCGCCCGGGACGGCGCCGGACGCGGCCCTGAGAGAGAAATGGGAGAAGGTTATTGCCTTGGATGGGCTGGCCCCTTTAAGAGATGAACTGCTGTCGATAAATGCGGAACTTTACGAATCGATCAAAGACAAGGACAATCCACGGCGCTTGATTCGAGCGCTGGAGATTGCACTGGCTGGTGGCGAACATGCCATGGAGCGGCAACAGAAAGAAATGAAACCAATTATTGGATTGAAGATGCCTGCTGAAATACTTGAGCGACGAATAGTTGCTCGAGTTGAGAAGATGTACGAGCAGGGATTGCTGGCCGAAGTGAAGACATTGTTGCTGCAGGGGTTCGAGAATGCGCCAACTGCGCGGCAGGCAATTGGTTATGCGGAGGCGGTTGACCTGATCCATGAGCGATGTTCAGTTGCAGATGCCATGAAAAGAACGATTACCCGGACCAGGCAGCTTGCAAAGAGGCAGTTAACATGGTTTAAGCACCAGGCAAATGTAAAATGGATAACCTGTGAGGAGTCGACAAGCCTGTCAAATATAGCTACGAAGGTGATGGATGAGTGGCGCCAACTCGGTCCAACGTCGGTAGCAGAAAGCGAGTGCTCATGAAACTGTATCCGGTGCCAGGAGGAGGAGAGAGAAAGGCGCGTGTGCGAGATATGCCTGAACGTCTAAGACCGCGGGAAGAGGTCGCGCGCGTTGGTGTTGAGCATGTGGCAGATGATGTGTTGTTGGCGATAATCCTTGGCAGCGGCATCCCCGGCATGAACGTCGTGGACCTCGCGCGCGACCTTGTCACGCGATTTGGCTCACTGGGTGAATTGGCAAAGGCATCAAGCGATGAATTGCGATCAGTAAAGGGGATCGGAAAGGTGAAAGCACAGGTTGTATCGGCAACCCTTGAGCTGGCCAGGCGACTTAACGAGGAATCCAGCGCGAAAAAGCCCAGGATCAAGACCCCTGAAGATGCTGCAAGATTGTTGCGAGCAGATGCCAGGTTGCTTGAGAGAGAAGTCTTCTGGGCGCTTCTGCTGGATGCGAAGAATTGTCTCAAAGGCTCACCTGTAGAGATCACCACGGGCCTGTTGGATGCAAGCCTTGTTCACCCGCGAGAAGTATTTCGTGAGGCCATCAGGAAAGCTGCTGCCAGCATTGTTCTCGTGCATAATCATCCATCTGGCGACCCGTCACCTTCGCCTGAAGACCTGAAGGTGACCCGTCAACTCATTGAGGCGGGAAAGGTGATTGATATCCAGGTGCTGGATCATATCATTCTTGGACGGATGTCCGACGAACGGACAAATGACTACTTGAGCGTGAGGGAATCCGGCGCGGTCATCTTCAGCTCCTGACGGGCTGTTTCGAGGAGATCACTAAGGCTTGCAGCCGGTGCGTAGATCGGTTGCGCCTTGCGGAACAGCAGGAAAAGACTCATTGCATCTGCGCTGGCGCGGTGAGCGCGGGTCTGTTTAACGTTCATGAGGGTGCAGAGGGACTTGAGGCTATGGCTTGCCGCTGCCGGCATCCATGTCCTGAAGAGTTTGAGTGTATCGATTGTCCTTCTGCGGCAGACAGGTAGACCATTGCGCGCAAGTTCGGCATTGAGGAAACCCATGTCGAAGCGCGCATTATGTGCGAGGAGCACTGTGCCATCGGTGAAGCTGTCGAATTCAGGCCATACCTCGCTGAAAGACGGACTGGCAGCGACCATCGGCGGCGTGATCCTGTGTATGAGCTGGACACGTTCTGGTATTGAGACACCTGGGTTTATCAACCAGCTATTCTGATCAATGACCTTGCCGCCCCGGAATTTCACAGCCCCTATCTCCAGGATTCTGTTCTTTGAGGGGCTCAGGCCGGTTGTTTCAATGTCAAAGGCTGTGAACGTCGCCATATCGGCGGATCTGAATGTACCGCATCCAGCGCAGGATGCCAGGGCCAGGAGCAATAGAATGGTCGAGGAAAGAGTTCTATTCAAGTTGATCTCCCTTGCTGGTTTTGCGGAGGGCTTGGAAGAAGCCCTGCAGGAGATTGCGGCACTCATCTTCAAGAACGCCGGACAGTATGTCGCAATTGTTGGTTATGATGCTGAGCCCACCACGGTCAGGGTCGGGCGCGCCATAAACCAGTAGTGGAACTCTTGAGAGCAGTATCGCACCCGCGCACATGGGGCAGGGCTCCTTTGTCACGTAAAGGATTGTCTCCGTGAGGCGCCAGTCGCCGATCGCGCTGGCTCCCTGTGTGATGGCGATCATCTCGGCATGGGCGGTAGCATCCTTGAGTAGCTCGACTTGGTTGTGTGCCTTACCAATAACCCTGTTATTGTGGACGAGGATTGCACCAACGGGAACCTCTTCTTCTTCGGCTGCCTGTTCGGCCTGACGCAACGCCATGCGCATGTATCGTTCATGTTCTTCGCTGCACACTTAATACATCTCCATGTTTCCGGTTCCACCGATGAAGATATAATCAGCTCGTTGAAGAGTACATCCTTAATTCGGTAAATTGGTGATGAACGTGGGATATCCAACGCTCAACCGACATTGGCATGCAAGGTTGGATGCTGAGCGATATATGACGGTATGAGCAGGGCGAGGATTGTCAGCTGGTTGGGTAGGGACGAAGCTCAACGGCTTGTTGCCCAAATCTCGCGAACCCTGTTGCTGACGGTTTTGGTCGTCTCGCAAGGCGCTCGAGAAACTGGGCGTCCTGAACACCGAACTCGAACAGCTTCAACTCCAAGAGCGCATCGCTCGATGTGAATCCTTG
>JAUXFM010000125.1 GCA_030622955.1 Lentisphaerales bacterium | reverse complement strand
TTCTTGTCCCCACAATTCGCATCGATTCATCCGTCATCCGTCCTCCGTCCCTTTCTCGTTCGGCGTTCGGCGTTGGGCGTTGGGCGTTGGATGTTGGGTGTTTTCTTGCCCCCACAATTCGCATCGATTCTTCCGTCATCCGCCCTCCGCCCTCATCCTTCTCCTTGGAGTACTTCACTGCATTGTCGAGCAGGTTGAAAACAACTTGTGTTAATGCACTGGCATCAAACCTGACATCAGGCAGATCGTCTGCGATATCGACCAGGAACCTGGATTCCCTATTCCCGTCCGGCGAAGCTGCATCCTTACCGAGAATTCTCTCTTCAAACATCTCAACAGTGGAGACGACAACAGCGCCTGCATCCTTTCTCTCGAGCTGGTAAGTGAGTGCGTTCTGGCCCAGCCGGATGAAATAGAGGACTCGCTCAACCAGTTCCCCCAGTCGATCACATTCCTTCAATATGATGCCCAGAAACTCATGCTGCCTCTTCTCGCTTTTGACGTGTTTCAGATAGAGACTTTCAGTGAGCATCTTCATGGAAGAAAGAGGTGTCCGCAGATCGTGGGATACGCCCGCAACCAGTTCACTCCTCGCCCTGGCTTCCTTGATTTCGTAGGCGGCCCTATGCAGAACGACCCAGCTACCAACCGTTATCACGACGGCCAGGAGGAAGATTCCCCACGCATAAAGACGGCCCTGCATCGCCGCGGCGCGTTTCAACTGCTCCGGGTCTCTTGGAAATGCGAGGAGTCGTATGGCATTGAATGGGTAGGCAAGCCTGCCCGTTGCAATTGGCTCGAGCTGTTCCGGTTCCTGATCCCTTGCAGGCGATTCGCTCAAGCCATCACGTTCGTTTGAAAAGGAATCACTGACGACGACACTTTCCGCGGGCCCTGGTTTATCGGCAACATCGCTGACGCCCTTGCCGCTCCATGCCGGACCGGCTTCGCTCCTCAACCCCTTGACCAACACAACGAGGTCAGTTCCCTTAGCGGCATCAATGCGAGATTGCAGAAACTGCTGCAGGGCAGAGAGCTCGACTTCGTAGCCTGCAAAGACCCGGTCCTGATCCTTGATTTCGGAGAAGCAATAGAATTCGCCGTCAACCTGTGCCCACATCGGACCCCGGCGTGAAGCTGTGCCTGCAGCCTGCATGATGCCCGTCAGAAGCCTGCTCTTCCTGGCCTTGGTGATCTGGTTCTGACGCTTACGCTCATCCATCACCATCTTCAACCTTACCCTGGCTGCTGCAGGATTCGCGCTATGCGAGGGCAATTCGATCTTGATCCCATCACCGCCACTGATGGCTTGCTCATCGGGATACACATAACCCCAGGGCACCATAACCAGGTAGGCCCTGGCCACCATCTGCCGTGAATCGTGAAGTGTTGCACCTGCAAGAAGCAGATCGCCCGGCTTGCCCCCTCTTGAGAGGCAACCTGACATCATTGCCATGACCTCGGCCAGATCCTCCTGCAACGCGAGCTCCACTCCTGACGCAACTTCGCGTATGGCCTGTTCAGCAGTCTCCTGCAGCTGTTCTTCAAGGATGAGTTCACGGCCCTGCAATGCAAGCCCGGCCAGAAGGCTCAATATGGCCGTGGGCACCAGCACCAGCATGAGCACCAATATGATAAGCTTTGGTCGCATGGGATTATTTGTGTCGTTTAGGATTTAGCACTGCGGCTACCATATAACTACAGGTATCACAGCATTCCGTGTTCTCGCGCAGCTTCTGCCCTTCAGTTGCACTGCTGTATTTTCGCAACCAGCATGTTTGATAGAGGATTGCTATGGCAGAAACACATGACACTGTTAGATCGAGTCTGCGCAACGCCTGACCCCATGGCCAGTCACGCGGCTACAGTTTTTTCAACCGCTCTAGTTCAGGCCTTCGGTAATTTCTATATCGAGCAACCAGTTCCTGACCTTATCGGCATCCTTTGCCTGCGGTCGCATCTCCAGGTATCTGCGATAGTGTTTTGCAGCTTTCTTCCTGTTATCCAGGGAGTCATCGTAGAGAACCGCCAAATTGAAATGAACATCTGCGTCAGATCGATCAGCCTTCATTGCTCTGAGATATTCTTTCTCTGCTTCACGCAACATACCCTTCTCAGTGTAAAGAACAGCGAGGTTATAATGATAGTCGCGGCGCTGATCGACATCGGGTGGTCCATCATCCTGTTTCAGCTTAAGCTGTACGATCTTCCCTTCCGCCTTTTCAAGGTCGCGCTTCTTCGCTCTCAGATCCTTTTCGAGAAGGTCCAATCGGTCATCCTTTGATTCCATCGCCAGCTTCAGTTTTGCTGCCCGGCTTTCCGATGAATCGGCCGCCGATGTCAACTTCTCACGAGTTTCCTGTTGCTGTTTAAGGTTTGTCGCTGCGCTCATGAGAAGTTTTTCGAGCTTCTTGTTCTTTGCCAATGTGTCGTTGTATTTCTTCGTCCGCTGCTGTTCCTTTGAATCCAGGTTCTTCCTGACGCGCAACTCCTTCACATATTCCGAGCGAAGCAGTGACATCTTTTGAATTAGGTTCGCCTTCTCTTTCCTGAGCTTTATCACATAGTCAGACTGAACAGCACCGTCGCTATTTCCGCCTGTCCCCGCTTTCAAGATCCTGAGTTTCGAAAGTTCACTGGCCAGCGCCTGCTTTTCCCGGCGCACCAATTTCAACTCTCGCCCGAGTTGGGCCAGCTTCACTGAATCACCGGAGGTAGAGGCAACCGATTTCTGGAGTTCATCGACACGTTTCGTCAGGGCCTCGCTTCTTGTACTGATCTTCTTGATCTCGATGGAAAGTCGGGTCTTTTCCCTTTCGGCATCCTCTTTCTCAGAGAAGACTATTTCCAGTTGAGATTCCAGGGCCATGTTTGTCTTCACGAGTTCCTGGTAGAGCTTCTTGATCTTATCTTCCCTGCCTGGCGCAGGCTTCTCGCTGGGCGGCCTGGGCGCTTCTTTGGGCGGGGTCTGCTTGTTGCCTTCCCATTCCCAGGAGAAACCGGGTTTCTTTTTTGCTTCGGGTTCCTGCGCCAATACAGGGAGAACAAGGATCATCACAACAACAAGCAATATGAGAATCTGTTTCATATGTTGATTTCGAATACCCGGCACAAAGCGCATAGCGCTGATCATTCACCCATCTAGCGCATCGGCTTGGGGGCCTTGTCGGTTGGCGAGCTGGTTCTACGCAAAGGTTTCGGGTTTTTCTTGATGTCTTTTGAGCGGAGGAAAGGCTCCTCACCCGTTATGATTCTGGGGGTCAGAAACACGATCGTTTCCCTGGTCTGCACAAATTCCGTTTCAGACCTGAAGAGAGCGCCAATGAGCGGCAAGCTGCCTATAATCGGGACTCTCGTTTCTCTTGTGCCCTTCATGTCTTCAATCATGCCGGCAATAATGATCGTCTCGCCATCCTTAACCTTAACGGTAGTCTGTGCGTAGGATTTCTGTACGATCGGCACCGTGAAACGGGCCTGGTACTGTCCCTCGACAGTGCTGACTTCGGGCTGAATGCCAACGGTAATGAACCCTTCATCATTGATCCGAGGTGTCACCGAGAGTTTTACACCCACCTCGATGAACCGGAATGTCTCACCTATAACATTCGTCGTGCCACTCTCGATCTGCGCTTCCGCGTAAGGTTCTTCGCGAATGACCTTTATCACTGCCTCTTCACCATCGAGGACCGCCACGTGGGGGTCAGATATTACTTTGGTTTCACCAACAGATTTCAGGGCATTGATGATAGCGGTCAGATCGCCACCACCCAGTATTGTCCTGTAGGTAAGCGTCGCAGCGCCGCTGGCGCTTCCAGGCGCCACTACCCCGCCCCGGAGCCCGACGATCGGTGGATTGACGTGAGTATTCAATCTCTGCCGCGATTCGACGGTTGTCAGGACATGCTGCCAATCTATACCCAGCCTGAAATCGTCGGTAAGATTGACCTGCACGATCTTGGCTTCTATGAAGACCTCTTTGGAGGGTTTGTCGAACTCGGCTATGAGTGTCGCGACCTTGGCGAGATCATGCGGCAACGCGGTTACAAGAAGCGTCCTGGTCCGCTTGTCGCTTTGCATGCTGGCGCCGGCTTCCTGCTTGGCAAGGGTCAGCGCTTTCTCGACCTGTGGCGCAATTTCATCAACATCCGCATACTGTAGTACAAAAGCTCTCGTTTCAGTTGGCATCTCACGCACTACCGTCGGAATCTCGGCTTTCTTTATGATCTCTTCCATCTCCCTGATCTTTTCGGGGGTATCGATCAGGATGAGCGTACCGGTAAGATCATCTGCAACAGCGGAACCTATTTTGCTTTTGACCCCCTCCAGCATCGCGACCAGGCGGCTGGGCTTTGCAAACTTCAGGTCGATAAGCTTCATTCTCTTGCGATCGTAGAACTTCTCACCATGGAGCTGTGCGTATTCCAGATCTCGCATAACGGTGAGGATGTCGCCCTTGAGTTCGTAGGCCAGATCATTGGCGGCCATGATAATCTCCATTGCTTCTCCCACCGTGACGCCCTTCACGGTGAACTTGGTAGTGCCTTCCACTCGATTATCGATGACAATGCTGATACCCGCCTTGTTCGCCAGGAGTTCGACAACACCTGCAACGGGAAGTGGTTGGAGCGAGGAAAAGGAAAAGTCATTTGTGAGTCCGGGGAACTTGTCCTGGTACTCGGCAATATATTTCCGGCCACTGATGAATTCATTCTGCTCGTCCTGCGCAAACACAGTGCCGGAAACAAGAATGGCCACACATACAGCAAGCGGAAAAACGACAGTGCTCAACCTGCCGTATTTCTCATGTCGCCTGCTTTCTTCAGCAAATCTTCTCATCCGTCTCCCGCTCGGCTAAATGCCGGATCTCTTGCCGGTCAAGACCTCTCGCTCTTCTCCACGCTTAAGCTTGACCCTGTTTGGCAGAATCTCTTCTACCTCGATTTCTATGTTCTGGCTATCCACCGTTACGATGAACATATCACCAGGCTGCACGAAATGTGTAGCCTTGGTCTGCTTGTCATTCAACGCTACCAACGAATCCGCGGGCTTGGCCCTATCACAGTGAATGCCCGAAAGGCTCAGATTCACCCGCGCATAATCTCGCCACCCTACCACAACCTGCCGGATTTCCCTGTTCATCGGTGATTGCTTAACAATTTTCTTAAAGCCGAATATATTCGGCCGTTTCGATATGTCCGTCAAGAAATCCTTGAGTGGGTCCAGCTCCGTGGCCTGACCCGTCTCGAGGCGCTGCTGGTCGCCGGGATCGCCTGTCGCATGCGCTGAATTCGCGCTAACCGCCTTATATATCTCCAATACCACGAAAACCGTCAGCACCATAATGCAAGCGGACAGCGCCTTATTGAAGGCTTTGATGCTGAGAACACCCGATAACCCACCCTCCGAATCCGGGTTGAACGCCCGCTTCAAGCTGCCAACAAAGGATGAATCCTCCTGCATCGCCGAGACGCCGATCCGGCCCACCGCAGGAGATTCATCTGGCTCCGGCTCGGGGCTGCCAGCAGGATCTTCTTCCTGGGTCTTGAGCTTGAGGGCTGGCTGCTCTTCCACAGCGGCCGACTCCGGCACTGCTGCGGCAACGGGTTCCGCCACGATATCAGGAGCTGCTGCTTCAGTTTTCTGGTCGACAGACGGCTCGGACGGTTCCGCTTCGTCCTCCTCGCTGCCTTCCTGAATGACCTTCAACAGCTTCTCTTCGGGCGAAAGATTCTCTTCTTCAGACGACATTGCTAAAAACTCCCTGCTTCTTCGACCAGGCTAGCCGACACGAATCTTGGGCGGTAGCCTCTCTGCTTCTGCCATTTCCGCCACCGGCTGTTCGATCTTGGGCCCATTTTCCCAGGCTTCCTCAAGGTCAGGCATATCTTCCGCAAGATTGGCCGGGGCGCTTTCCGGTTTCAATTCGGCATCGATAATACGCTGAATCATGGCTCCGTCCACTATCTTCTTGTCATACATCACGAGGTTTTCAAGAGCCGTATGACACAGCAGCGTCAACTTGCGCGGATAGCCCTGTGAGTACTCGGTAATGAACCTTATAGCGTCTTTTGAGAAGAGCTGTTCCTGGCCCTGGTAACCCGCCTGTTTCAGACGGAATTCTATCATCTGGCTGACCTCGCTCTCGCCCAGCGGGTTTATTACATGCTTGAGGGCGATTCTATCCCAGAAGTTCGGCATGTTGCTGATCCGGGGCAGAAGTTCCATCTGCCCGACGAGAACCAGCTGCAGTATCTTGTATTCGTTCGTTTCGTAGTTGAGCAATATTCTCAGGATTTCCAGCACATAGTCAGGCAGCAACTGTGCTTCGTCCAGCAGCAGGATTATCGTCTGCTTCTCCTCAACCCCTCTCTTGAACAGGAATCTTTCGATTGCCTCGATATAATCGAGCCCCGTCTGCTTACTGGCGGGCAATTCAATGTGGAGCAGGCCCGCCAGCCGGGACAGAAACTGGCGTTCAGTCTTGAAATAGGGATTCAAGATCATGTGGAATGCGACATTCTTCTCCTCGCTTAATGTTTGGGAGAGCTTCCTGCTCAGGGTCGTCTTGCCTGTTCCCACGTCGCCGAGTATCACGCTCAGACCACGCTTGAGATGGATTGCAATTCGCAGTCTGCAGAAAGCCGCTTTGTGCTCTTCGGACATGTAGAAGAAGGCTGGATCCGGACTGGTCGAAAATGGCTCTTTGCTCAGGCCCAAGGTTTTGTGATAACTCATCCTTAACTTACTCCAAGGCCTTCGACTTCTGGTCGAGATGGCCTCTGCTTGCCCGACGGCGGACACAGGCGTAACATGCCCTAATAGGTCGTCATACCCGAAAATGGGCACACCGCCC
>JAUXFM010000050.1 GCA_030622955.1 Lentisphaerales bacterium | reverse complement strand
TATATGCGATCTGGCACGCTCTGATCTGAGCGTTTACGAGGAGAGGAAAGAGCAATGGAAAAGAATGACAATTACTCGGATAAGAAGAACCAGCACAGGGAAGGCTTTACCCTTATTGAAATGATGCTGGTGCTGGTGATTATAGGATTGATCGTAGGTATGGGCGCAGTGGCGTTTGGCCCGAGACAGAGGCGCGCGGAGATTCTTGCAACACGCGGCACGATTCGCGTCATAGGTGGGGCCATTGATATGTATCACCTGGATAACGGTCGCTACCCAGCATCACCCCAGGGCTTGGTGACCGCAGAGGGGTGGGAACAGAACTGGGCGGGGCCCTACCTTCAGAATGGTCGGATACCGCTCGATGCCTGGAGTCGCGATATCGCGTATTCCAAGACTGACATTGGATACCAGCTGACATCTTCGGGACCCGATGGCCAGTCAGGGACATCGGACGACCTGACTAACTAGTTTGGGGCCAGAACCATGTCCGGTTGCATTACATCCCGTCGATCTCGATCCGCAGAAGCTGGCTTCACTCTGATAGAAGTCATACTCGTGCTGGTGATCATCGGCCTGGTCACGGCGATGGCCGTCCCGGCTTTCGTCAAATCAATCCGCGGCAACAGATTGCGTTCGGCTGCCCGGTCTGTTGTGTCAGCCGGCCGATATGCCCGAAGCATTTCCGTGCTGAAACAGGGCGATGCGACGATTCATTTCGACATCAAGAACGGGGTCGTAACAGTAACCGAGCCGCTGGTGCGGCATCGATCGATTGCTGAGCAGGAGGAGGATCCATCTTTCGATGCGGTTCTTCTGCTCGACGATGAGGATGAGCAGAAGGATAAGACCGAAAATGACGAAGCTGAGAATCCGAGCGGGCGGGGTCAGCAATCACTTAAAAGGGCGTTGGACGGAGTACGTATCGACTACGTGGATATCGAGAATGACGAACGGCATAGGGGCGGAGCATGCAGTGTGATCTACCGCAGGACGGGACGTTGTAGTCCTTATACAGCGCGACTTGTCGACGAGCAGGGCGAGGCAATGATCATCAAGGTGGATGCCCTGGGTGAACCGATTGCGAAGAAAGAATAGCGAAGCGGAGCTTCGCTGTTATCTGTTGTTAGTTAATAGTTAGTGGTCGGCGATTGATGAGAACGAGTAAATCAAAAGTTTTGGATTTCCCTCGCCGGCCCAGCAGGGCGGGTTTCACGTTGCTCGAGGTGATAGCGGCACTGGTAATTCTGTCTGCAGTCATCTTTGTCCTGATCACTGGTGCGATGAAATGCGTGGCGATCGCCAGACGCGCCGCCGATTTCGAGAAAGCTCGACACATCCTTGCACGTGGCGAACTGGAGCATCCACTGATCGATGTGACCAACAGGCTCGATGATCTAGAGCTTGACCCGGTCGAATATGAAGACGGCTACGAGTTTTCACGTGCATTTGAAGAGATTGAAGAAGAGGAAGACCTGTTCATTGTGCGGACCAAGGTCTCCTGGCCCGGCGACCAGGGCAAGTCGAAGCTCGAGGTGTTAAGTTATCTCTATAGTACGAATCATCCATAAAGAGAGGGATGGGGGAATGAGTGTGAAACCTGAGAGGGAGTGGCGCCGAGCCGCATTTACCTTGATCGAGGTCATGGTGGCGCTTGTGCTGTTGGCGACAACTCTGCTCATCGCATTTTCGACATTCTGGGCGGTTTCGCGGGCATGGAAGAGGGGTACGGAGATCAGCTCAGAGATCAATCATGGCGATTTTGTTATAGAGCAGCTAGCGATGGGGCTCAGATCCACCTATTTCCCGGATTCGGCTCGCAAATCCTCGATGTGCGGGTTCTGGCTCAGAAATAGTGGCAGCGGCGCTCACGCAAAGGATGCTATCAGTTGGATGAAGCTGGGCAACTCACTTTCAGCAGGCGAGAGCAGGTTTGCGGATGGTCCTCACCGCGTAGAGTTCCTTATCATTGATTCGGCCGACTATGACAATGCCGCAGCTGCACGGGTATGGCGCCCTTACCAGCAACCTGAAGAATTTGATTATGAAACGGACGTGGAACCGATCCTTCTTTCGGGCAAAATCGAGGGCTTCAACTGCAGGGTTGCCACCAACAAGAGCGATGGCGAGATCGAGTGGGAAGACGAATGGGAGGCAACAAACACTCTGCCCGCGGCCGTTGAGATTACGCTCTACTTGGAACCGAAAGAGGAAGGCGAGGAATCTCTCGTGATGAAACGCTATATCAAGATACCAGTTGCAGAGAAGTTGTGGAAGTGGCGATGAAGAATGACGGGTCAGATCGCGGGGGTTCGGCACTCATAGTAGTGCTCTGGATTACGATCCTGCTCTCCGCTCTTGTTGCATCATTTGCTTTCGACATGCACATTGAATCGAGAATAACGGCCTATTATAAAAACCGACTCAAGGCTGAATATCTCGCGCAGGGCGGACTGGTCCGTGCGGAATTACTCATGTCACGCGGCGAGAAGATGAGAAAATCTTCTGAGGAGGACAAGGAGGAATTCAAGTCGGAGAATTGGTATCATGATGCCAAGCGGCTCTCCGAGGGGCTCGCCATAAGGAACCTGGTCTCGGGATTGGGCGAGGGGATTGTCACGTTAAATATTGAACCTGAACCGGCACGCCGCAATGTGAACCGATTGACCACAGGGGACTGGGAGCGGATCCTGGAAATAGCGGGTGTGCCCGATGATATGTGGGAGGAACTGATTGATAGTTTCTATGACTGGACCGACAAGGACGACCAACAACGTATGAATGGCGGGGAAAACAGCTATTATGAGAGCCTTGAGCCGGCTTACAGGTCCAAGAACGGGCCGCTGGACAGTGTCGATGAACTGCTCCTGGTAAAGGGGTTCACGCGCGAAATGGTTTACGGCGGCCTGCCGAAAGATCCTGATGAGGATGAGCTCCCATTGAGTGGCATGATCGACATGCTCACAACGTACGGTGATGGCCGGGTCAATGTTAATGCCGCAAGTGAGCGCGTTCTGATGACGTTACCCGATGTCGACAGTCTTACTGCAACCATCATTGTGGAAGAACGAGAGGAAGGCCTGGGTTTGGGCGATCCCGACGAAAATATATCCTACAAGAACATCAATGATTTCTACACGAGGATCCAGGAAGTATCGCCTGCTCTGAGGAAACAGATTACTACCGATTCCAAGATCTACAGGGTTACCGCGAGAGGGATTGTGAACCGGGTCGAACGAGAAATATCGTGCATCGTGAACTTCCAAAAGGGTAAGATGGCCGTGCTTCGCTGGAGAGAGCAAGACCTTTGATTGCACGAGGAAACGACAGGGGCCCGACATTGCCTGGACGGCTGGAGCGCGAGACTGAATGGCTCATTGCCGGAAGTCATGGGCTACGGGAGAAACTATGCCGGGAAGAAGCCTGCCGTATGTTCATGCAGCTTCGGCCTGAGCTTGTATAATAGACGGTCTGACTTGTGAGCGAGAGCGAACTGATATGGCGAACGATCCAATAACAGGGTTGGTGTTCCTGGGGAAACATGTTTCCTGGACGACCCGTCGTAAAGGCAGGGAGGGTGCAGGAAAACCCACCTTCGATGAGCTTGCTGTTGAATGGGGCGAGGGCGGTGATGGCCTTGCCGTTGCACTGAAAGAAAGCGGCAAGACCATTGAGGGCGCAGTTTCTGTAGCGATTCCATCCACGCAACTACTGATGAGGGTGGTAAAGCTGCCTACTACCGATCCCGGTGAGCTTGCCGGCATGGCCCGGTTACAGGTCGATAAGTTTTCGCCATTTCCCACCGAGAACATGTTGATCTCCTACGAATTGCTCGAAAAGAATGAGAATTCCAGTCGCGTGCTCGTGGTGGGGGTTCAGTATGACGTTGTTGAGAAGATCGGCGCGCAGCTGGCAGGTGCAGGTATCTTCCCGGAACATGTTGATCTTGATCTCCTGGCCTGGTGGCGACTCCTGGTAGATGAGAAGGTGATAATCGAAAAGGGCTGCCAGGTGGTCATTATCGAGGACCGGGGCGGCTGCCATGTCGTAATCACGCAGGATGGTGTTCCTGTCGTGCTTCGCCTGATGGGGGCACCTGGGGATTTTGCATCTGAAGAGGAGCTTGCCACGGAATTGGTCCAGGAACTGAGTTATACGCTTACTTCAATGGAACTGGAATACGGATCTGAAGGCCCTGCGGCCATCACATTGCTGCGAGAGGAGGAGGGGCCTGCGCTCCTGTTGACCAGCAGGCTTCACGAGGAATACGGCGTCAAGCCTGATGTGAGGAATCTTGATTTGATGCCACCCTTGGCAGAAGGGGTTGTGCGCCGCGCCGCTGAACGTAAAGCGACAATGCTCGACCTCAAGCCGGAAGAGTGGCGCGAGAGCGAATCATCGCGATTGTTGAAACGTAGGTTGGTACGTGGCACTGTTGTCTTCGCTGGTATCTGGCTCCTGGGTCTGTCGGTGATCTTTGGAGCCGCTATTATAGAGAGTAAGCGCCTCTCGGGGATGAATGATAGGCTCGAAAGAACGAAGGGGCCGGCCAAAGCGGTCAGGAACGCCAAAACTCGGCTCGAGAAGCTCAGGCAATATTCCGATCATAAGCGCTCTGTACTTGAATGTTGGCGTGAAACAGTTGTGCATCTGCCAAGAGAAGTAGAGATGACAACACTGAGCTACAAGAAGGACGACACGCTTGACCTGCGCGGCAGGTCGACTACGGATGAGCCAATTTACAAATACAAGAACAAGCTGGATGCCTCGGAACTGTTCTACAAGGTAGAGCTTGTGGGCGGCGTCTCGCAGAATGCGCGTGACAAGAAGTGGCACTTCAGAATGAAAATAGATCTGTCGGGAGTAGAGGAATGAAGATCACCAGCAGGGAGCTTGTTCTTGGATGGATCACGCTGGTAGTAGTGGTCCTGCTTCTGTCGGTATTCCTCTGCCGGTCACAGGTTGATAAATGGCGCAAGAGGCGTGAGTCGCAGAGTCTTGTTCTTGTGCAGATACAGAAACATGAGCAATTGATGCAGGAAGGCCCTGAGGTCGAGAAGCAGCTTGCCGAGATGCAGAAGCAGCTTCCACAACATCCAGTCGAGAAAGATGTTACCGCAGATGTGCTGATCAAAATCGGAAAGCTCGCTAAACAATATGACGTCTCGATGCCAAGACGCGATGCAGGTGCCGAAGAATCCGACGGGGAACTGTTCTTTGAGCTTCCGATCAACTGCCAGTGGGAAGGCACGGATAGTGCCATTACGCATTTCCTTTTTGATTTGCAGGCAAAAAGTGCTATGATGGATGTTAAGCAATTCCGCATTCAGTACAAGGGCGGCAGTGTGTGGAAAGGCTCGTTGACGGTAAGCAGTGTTTACGGGAGAGTTGGCCGGGGAGAATGACCTGCCGACGTATGATGACAGTGTCCAGACATAATCGCAAAGCTCGCCTGATGCTGGGGCTGATGACCCTGATGCTGGTCTTCGTCCCGGCAGTGAAGCAACATGCCCAGAACGTGCCGGCAGCGGAACCTGAAATGGCAAAACTGACCTTCCAGGATGCGCCACTCCAGCAGGTCCTTGATTTCTACGCGCTGATGACTGGCCGTACTCTTTTGCAGGCGCCAGGAGTGCGGGGCACCATCACTCTTCGCAGCCAGACGAAGCTCACTAAGAGCCAGATATTGCAGGCTATCGAATCTGTACTGGCCATGAACAACATCACGCTGATTCCCGTTGATGAGAAGTTTCTGAAGGTTGTCCCGATCACTATTGGCAGGCAGCAGGGCGATATGAAAATTCTCCCGGCGCTGGCGCCCGGAGCAGCATTACCTGCCACGGACACACTTGTCAGCCAGCTTGTGCCCTTGCAGTACATTGAGATCGCCGAGGCGCAGAAAGCCATCGATGGGTTGAAGCACAGCTATGCCAAGATACAGGGCCTTGAACGGATCAATAGCCTGCTAATCACTGACAGCGCGATAAATGTGAGGCGGATGATGGAAATCCTTCAGTATATTGACAAACCCCTTGTCAGGCAGGAAGAACTCCGGATCATCCAGGTGCGCCATACAAAGGCATCCGAAGTGAAGAAGAAGCTCGAGGAGATCATTACCCAGGCTCAGCCGAAAGACTCTGCTTTATCTTCCGGTCGCGTGCGGACAACAGGCGCCCCGGGCTTCGAGCGCAGGACCACACCCGGCATTATCCGCGCGCCGAGGACAACCGCGCCCGCAACATCGACGAGCGCATCAGCAGCAGTAGACGAGGTTAAGCGCGACCTGATCCAGGGCCAGGTGAAGATGGTCGCGGATGATCGTACGAATATTCTGATAATCATCACCAGGCCGGGGAATCTTGAATTTCTCGAAAGGATGGTCATTGCGCTGGATGTTGTGACCGAGCCGGACGTTCTCGTGGAGGTGATACGCCTCGAATTTGCAGATGCCGAGGATATTGCCGGCAAGCTCAACACTTTTATCGGTGGGGCGATGGCCAAAGACGAAGTCAAGACCACTGGCACCGAGGCAGGTCCGCCACGACCGGCGGCGGATATACGGAGCAGGGCCCTTGAGGAGTATATTAACACGCGTTACCAGAGCTCACCAGCCGAAGGTGCGGCGATCAAGTCCAAGATAGGTGAGCTGTCGGCGGCAAATATCAAGGTGTTGCCGGATAAGCGCACGAATTCGCTGTTGATAATGGCGAGCAAGGCAGACCTCATGACTCTGGCAGAGCTCGTGAAGGCAATGGACATCATGTTGTCGCAGGTGCGGATCGAAGCGCTGGTGCTGGAAGTCAACCTAGACAAAACTCACAATACAGGCGTTGCCTGGATCCAGCGCTCTCTGATTGGACTAAAAAAAGATGTCAACGGGAACAAGATCCCTAAGTTTGCCGTTGCGGGACAGGGCGGGGCAGGCGATCTTCCGCCCAAGGATGCTACTGCATTTCTTTCCCCATCGCATTTCGCAACCGGCGCGGGATTGACCTACTACTTCTCGGAATTCGGGATAGGTGTTGATGCTATTTTAAAATCGATCTCGACCGATTCCAGGACGGAAATACTTTCGTCGCCAAGGATTGTTACGACCGACAACAAGCAAGCAGTCATAGATGTGTCTCGTGAACGCTATTTCTATAAAGGTCAGAAATTCGTGTCTACAGGTGGCTCTGGCGCAGGCGAATGGGTCGATGACGTGGAGATGAGGAAGGTCGGGATCAGGCTGGAGGTAACGCCGCACATCAATGAGAAGAAGTTTGTCCTGATGGACATTCTGCAGAAGGTCGAGAATATTGCGGGTGTTCAGGAGATCAACGACGTGAAGTGGCCTATTGTGGCGAGTCGTGATTTCAGCGCCCAAGTTGCGGTGAGCAGTGGCGAGACAATCGTGCTTGGCGGGCTCGTGATTGATCATGGCGAGAAGAGCCGAAGCAAGGTGCCCTTTCTGGGGGATATTCCGCTCCTTGGCGCCTTGTTCAGATCGTCTGAAAAGCAGAAGCAGCAGAGCGAAGTGGTCGTATTCATAACTCCTACCGTGCTGGACACACCCGAGGAAATAGCCGCCGATGCCCAGAAGAGGTATGATTCGATCAACTCGAAAGGCAGGACGGATATTGATGAGAAGGCCTCCGATAGCAAATTGCTGGTCGGCGAGAGAAAAGAAGAAGATGAGGCAGAGCCCCGGGAGACACCCGAAACTACGCCAGAAGACGCGGCTCAGCCCGAGAATTTGCCACCTGTTGGCACGCCTGTAGTGAAGGAATTTGACGCTGGTTCCGCCACAATTGACGATGTTGACCCTGAAATTCTTCGTTTTATTGCCCGTCAGGAGAAGAGATGGGGCAAATCAATGCAGAAGGTCGATAAGCGGATCAAGGAGGAACAGGAGGAGGGGAAGCCAGCCCCCAAACCACCCGCCCAGAAGTAATTGGAAGATTATTGGTTGACAATCTCCACCTTCTTACGTTATCTTCCGCGGTTTCCTTGAATTCAGGATAAGACTTATGAAGACGTTTGTTGCCAAAGAAAAAGACGTGAAACGGGCATGGTTACTGGTTGACGCCACCGATAAGCCAGTGGGCCGGATTGCGGTCAGGATCTGCGATATCCTTCGTGGTAAGGATAAGCCAACCTATACGCCTCATGTGGATACGGGCAACTTTGTTGTTGTTGTTAATGCCGAGAAGGTGAAGTTGACGGGGAAGAAGGAACAGCAGAAGCTGTACCAGCGGTATTCCGGTTTTCGCGGCGGCTTGAAGGAGGACCCGGCGTCCAAAGTGCGCGAGCGGCATCCGGAACGGATCATCGAAATAGCTGTCAAGGGCATGATGCCGAAGAATAACCTTGCCAGGGGGATTATCAAGAGGTTGAAAGTTTACGCGGGTGAAGAGCATCCTCATGTTGCTCAGAATCCACAGAAGATAGAATTACTTTAAGGAAGAAGCACAGTGGCTGAACAGGTTATAGAGCATGGCGCAACGGGCCGCAGGAAGACAGCGGTTGCACGCGTGAAATTGATTCCAGGTACGGGCAAGTGGAGAGTTAACAAGAAGGCATTTGACCGTTACTTTCCGACCGAGGCATTGCGCCGATACATTGAACAGCCTCTTGATCTTACGAACTGCATGGGCAAGTACGATATGGTCAGCCGTGTTCACGGTGGCGGAATCGCAGGCCAGGCCGGCGCATTGCGGCACGCGTTGGCTCGCGCGCTCTCAACCGCGGACAATTCCCACAGGGAAGTTCTCAAGAACAGCGGATGCCTCACCAGGGATCCACGCATGAAAGAACGGAAGAAATACGGACAGCCGGGTGCCCGTAAGAGATTCCAGTTCTCGAAACGCTAAGCGAACGCGGCAAACCACCGTATTCAGCCGCTTTTGCAATTCATTTTCTGTTCGACTTTGTCGTTCATTCTCTTCCATTATGGTCGTTTGCTATGGGGACTTCTTTCAAATCTGTTGATGGTGGCGTTGTTGCGCCACAGGGTTTCATGGCTGCGGGGGTCGAAGCCGGAATCAAGGGAAAAGGCAAGGATGTTGCATTGCTTGTCTCTGATGTCCCGGCGGTCACCTCTGGTACTTTCACTTCCAATGCCATCAAGGGCGCCACTGTGCTGCTGTGCCAGGACCGGCTGATACGCAAACAGGCCCGCGCGATCGTGATTAACAGCAAGAATGCCAATGCCTGCAATGGCGCCAAAGGCCATGATGACGCACAGAAAATGGCTGCAATCACTGCATGGGAGCTTGGGATAGGCGAGGAAGAGGTCCTGGTCTGTTCGACGGGTACTATAGGGATCCCTCTGCCGATGGACAGGATCGAGGCGGGTATTAAGGCAGCAGCAGCTACGCTTTCGGCCGAGGGCGGCGATGACGCCGCAAAGGCAATAATGACGACTGATACTGTTGATAAGCAGCTGGCGTTCGAGATCGTGATAGATGGGAAGCCAGTAAGGCTCGGAGGAATGGCCAAGGGAGCCGGCATGATCGAGCCGAACATGGCCACTCTGCTCGTGTTCCTTTCAACGGATGCAGCGGTTGATGCAGATGCAATGCAGTCGGCACTTTCACATGCGGTCGAGCTTAGTTTTAACCGAGTGTCTGTTGACGGCGACCAGAGCTGCAATGACACGGCGCTTATGTTGGCAAATGGCATTGCCGGGAACCAGCTGCTTAATCCGGACCATCCTGACTGGGATGTCTTTATTTCGGCACTGAACGAATTAGCACTTCAACTTGCACTCAAGATTGCGGCTGATGGCGAAGGTGCCACGAAGCTGGTGACCGTCAATATCACCGGAGCAGCTTCGAGCGAAGATGCAGGGCTGGCGGCGCGCGCCGTTTGTAATTCACTCCTGGTCAAGACCTCCTGGTTCGGGGGTGACCCCAACTGGGGACGTGTGATCTGTGCCCTGGGCTATTCGGGTGCGAAGATGGACCCCGGCCTTGTCGATATCTCATATGACGACGTCCGGGCCATCAGCAGAGGGCAGTTGGATGCGGG
This sequence comes from Lentisphaerales bacterium, assembly GCA_030622955.1. Lineage (GTDB taxonomy): Bacteria > Verrucomicrobiota > Kiritimatiellia > JAUXFM01 > JAUXFM01 > JAUXFM01. The sequence goes on along the minus strand of JAUXFM010000050.1, from coordinate 5,546 downwards.
TAGTTCGCTTAAGGAACTTGAGCAGGTGTTGACGGGCAAAGAATTCAGTGTCAACGTCGATCTGCATCTGGGTGACAGCAGCTACAGGATGTACACCTGTGATTGCAGCTATGATTATGTAAAGATCAATGCGTCGTATATGACCTGAGGGTAAGCACGAAATACAAAATCAGGGGCAGCGGATCGAGAGTTTGAGGTGGTCGGATTCAGGAGTTCCCGAAAGGGGTAGTTGTGGAAGAGTCGATTAAAAAAGCAGCAGTGTTGATCGAGGCGTTGCCCTATATCCAGCGCTTCCGCGGCACTGTCATAGTTGTCAAGTTTGGCGGCAGCGCTATGGAGGACAAAGCGCATCACGACAGCATTCTCGCCGATATTGCGTTTATGGAATGTGTCGATATGCTGCCAATCATTGTGCATGGCGGCGGAAAAGCCATTTCTCGGGGTATGAAAGAAGAAGGACTTGATGCGGTGTTTATCAATGGATTGCGAGTGACCGATGAGCGGGCGATCAAAGTGGTGGAAAAAGTGCTTTCTGAGGAGGTAAGCCCGGGTATTGTCGCAGTGCTTGAGCAGAATGGCGGACGCGCGAAAATGGTGAGCGGGAAGGATATCTTTACTGTCAGCAGGAAGGCGGGAGTCGATAACGAAACAGGCGCGCCGGCTGACTGGGGCTATGTCGGCGAACTTGAGGCGGTGGACATCGATCCCATACAGGCTTGCCTGGAAGCTGACATCATTCCGGTCATTACCCCCATGGGCAAAGGCCCGGACGGCAAGACCTACAACATTAATGCTGACATTGCGGCCACCGCGATGGCGAAAGCTGTCAAGGCCCGGAAGTTGGCATTCCTCTCTGACGTGCCGGGACTTCTCCAGGATCCGGGTGATGAGGATTCCATTCTTACCACACTTGCCGTTGCGGAAGTTGAGGGTCTTATAGAGAAGAAAGTAATTGCCGGAGGCATGCTGCCCAAAGTAGCTGCAGCCGTCGATGCACTGCACTCAGGCGTGACAAAAGTCCATATTGTTGATGGCCGTCTTTCGCATTCATTGTTGTTGGAAATATTCACCGATAAGGGTGTTGGAACGGAGATAATACACGATGACCTATAGTGAAGATGTCATTACAATGCACCAGGCCAATGTCATTCCGACTTACGCGCCCGGCATGGTTCTCGTCAAGGGAAGTGGCGCTAAGGTGTGGGATGCGGACGGCAGGGAATACCTCGACTTTCTTGCAGGTATTTCAGTGCTCAATGTCGGACATTGCCATCCAAGCGTGGTCAAAGCGATTAGTGACCAGGCAGGCAAGCTGATGCATGTCTCCAACCTCTACTACAACGAGCTCCAGCCCAAACTGGCACAGAAGCTTATCAGCCTGTCGATGGATGGAAAGTGTTTCTTCTGTAATTCCGGCGCCGAGGCAAATGAATCGTTGATCAAGCTGGCCCGGCTATGGGGCAGCAAGCAGGACAGGTTTGAGATCGTATCCATGACCAACTCGTTCCACGGTCGTACACTGGCTGCACTGGCTGCTACGGGTCAGACGAAGTATCAGGTCGGCTTCGAACCTATGCCGCCCGGCTTTAAATATGCTGAGTTTAACGACCTGGAATCCGTGAAAGCCACTGTTTCTGACAAGACGGCTGCCGTGCTGGTTGAGGCAGTCCAGGGCGAGGGTGGGATTGTCCCTGCCGATACCGATTTCATGCAGGGGGTGAGGCAGCTTTGTGATGAGCAGGGCATCTTGATGCTGTGCGACGAGGTGCAATGCGGTATGGGTAGAACTGGTCGCTGGTTCGGGTTCCAGAATTATGATGTTGTGCCCGATGCATTCTCCATTGCCAAGGCGCTTGGCAATGGCTTTCCCATAGGAGCAATTGTTGCTGGCCCGAAACTGTCGGATGTTTTTCAGCCGGGCAAACATGCCAGCACTTTCGGCGGCACGCCGCTGGCATCGGCCGCCGCGCTTGCGACCATTGATGTTATTGAGCAGGAAGGGCTGGTTGCCAGGGCGGGCGAGAAGAGCGCTCTCTTCCGGAAAGGACTCGAAGAGATCGCGTCAAAGCACGAGCGCGTGTCATCTATCAGGGGGCTTGGCTTGATGCTCGGAATCGTACTCGACCGGCCGGCAAAACGATTGGTTGAGATAATGCTCGAGAAGGGGCTGATCTCTATTGCGACTGCTGATGTGGTTGCTCGTTTCCTTCCGCCGTTGATTATTTCTGATGAAGACATTGAAGCGGCACTTGAGATAACTGAAGCTTCGCTCAAAGCCTGGGAGGCCGAAGAATGAAAATCAAGGGATTGAAGAAAGAAAAGATCGGCATTTGTGTGTCCGGCGGACTCGACAGCAAGGCGGTCACGAAACGACTTGTCGAAGAGGGCCTGGAGGTCGTGTGTTTTTGCGCGGACCTCGGTCAGCCTGACGAGAAGGACATCAACGACGTAAAGGAACGTATGGCGCCTTGTGGGGCTGAGACCGTTATAGTTGATCTGCGCAATGAAATGGCCGAAGCCTGTTTTGAGGTGATCAAGGGCCAGGCAACATATGACGGCGGTTATTGGAACTCCACAGGTGTTGCACGTGCGGTGACTGTGCAAGGGCTGCTGCCGGCCATGCAGAAAGAGCGTTGCACGGTGCTGGCGCATGGTGCAACGGGCAGGGGTAATGACCAGTTGCGATTTGAACGATACACGAACCTGCTGGCCCCTGAAATGAAGGTCTATGCGCCATGGCGTGACCCGGCGCTGTTGACCCAGTTTGCCGGCCGTAAAGAGATGTCAGATTATCTGAACGGGTTCGGGATTGATGTGGGTAGCGTGGAGAAAAAGCGGTATTCTACCGATTGTAACCTCGCAGGCCTGTCGCACGAGGGTGGCGACCTTGAGAGCGTGCAGACGGCAGCCACGATCGTTAGTCCTGTAATGTGTGTCTGGCCGAAGGATGCGCCCGATGCCGCCGAAGAGGTCAGCGTCCGATTTGAGAAGGGCAGGGCCACGGAAATTAATGGCAGCAAAGTGGGCCTTCTTGAAGCAATGTTACTCGCGAATGAAGTGGCCGGACGAAACGGTGTTGGCTTGAGTAATGCGCTCGAGAACAGGATGATAGGCACGAAGAGTCGCGGGGTCTATGAGGCGCCGGGCATGACATTACTGGGATACTGCCTTGCGCAGCTTTACCAGGCAGTAATGGCGCGTCGAGCAACCGGGTTGTTCGAGCAGCTTTCATCATTCGTTTCCAACCAGATCTACGACGGCAGGTATCTTGACCTGGCCACAACATCTGCCATGGCTGGTATTGACGTGTTTGCTGCATTCGCAAATGGACTGGTTGAGGTGGAACTGTATAAAGGCAGCATCCTCTTCCACGGTTCGTCAGAATGTTCCGGAACCCTTTATCGGGAAGAGGATTCTTCCATGGAGGCAAGCTCCGGCCTGAACCCGGCTACGTCGCAGGGCTATGCCGAAATCCAGAGCGTTGAGGCAAAGTCGATGTCGAAAGCGGGACAAATCAGGCGATGAAGAATGAATAGTTACAAGAAGGTACAAGAGCCACAAGATGCGTTACAAATAGCCGGGTCATTGGCAGGCCGATTTGTGGCGCACATCTGTTGTGCTTTCTTGTCTGCCCCGCGCTTCGCGGGGCCATGAATCTTCACCAGAGTGGTCTAACAACATGCCTTTGGTTCTGACAATTGCTGGTTCGGATTCATCGGGCGGGGCGGGTATCCAGGCGGATCTCGCGGCGTTCCACGCAGCTGGTTTGTCGGGTGCTACGGCTATTACTGGTGTCACTGCTCAGAACACCGAACGTGTTGTGCGCATAGATCCCGTCCCCGCCGATCTCATTGAACTGCAAATTGAAACCGCTTGTGAAGAAGCAATGCCGGCTGCTGTAAAGACCGGTATGCTCTATTCGGCAAGTATCGTATCGGCTGTTACAGGAGCAATCAAGAAGTTCAAACTCACTAACGTGGTTGTCGACCCTGTGACTATGTCAAGTTCGGGTTCTGTGCTTCTGCTTGATGATGCTTTTGAATTGATGTGTTCCGACCTTCTGCCACTCGCCGATGTGATGACGCCCAATGTTCCCGAGGCGGTGCGTCTCGTATCGCGTGAGATCGGATCGGTCGATGATATGAAGGCTGCGGCCGTTGAGCTTGCCGGTCGATTTGGCCTGGCGTGTATCGTCAAAGGCGGGCACCTGCCAGGTGGTGAAGCGGTGGATGTATTCTGCGAGGCAGGCGATGTCAGGGAGCTTGCGCATAATCGTGTCAATTCAGATGGGAGGCACGGGACGGGTTGTGCATTCTCGGCGATGCTGGCAGCGCAGCTTGCGCTGGGTAAGTCGGCGTCGGAATCCACGGTGGTGGCGAAGGACTACGTTCTGAACCTGATCAGGCAAGGTGGACGATAGAGCATTCTCGATTCGCGGGTCCATGGGCGAGGTCAAGTTGGTGCGCCTTTGCCAATCCTGTCCCGACTTCATCAAGAATTGCCAATATTCTCAAGAGTACGCCTGCTCAATGCTGTCCGGGTTTTCTCGATGTTTACAGATGCTGTGGAAGACGCGCTTGTTTTCTTGGCAGAGAGGCTCGGGATTAAGGCAACAACTGGTCCCGCTACTTGTCTTTGTACCCACCGGCATAATCCAGGACGCACATGGTGCCGTAGATTTTGTGCGTGCCGATATTGACGCCCACGACACCATACATCGCGTTGTACAGGTTCTTTCTGTGCCCGCGGTTCTTAACGCCGTCGTCGATAATGAGCTGAAGTACGATTCCACGCGCATCCGGTACGCCGTAGGATATATTCTCGCCGACAGTACGCAGCCAGGTGCCATAGCGTTTGCATCGATCAGATGAGCTGCTCTTGTCCGTACCGCTATGGCCCGTGATGCCTTTTGATCCTGTATCTTTCACATGATCCTTCGCCGCGAGGGATAAGCCTTTTGACGGGGAAAGAGCTTTGCATGGTTTGACCTTCTTGAGCGCATCTATTGCCTCATCCACTGCGGCAGGACCTTCCTTTGTCATGGTCCGGCCACGTCCCGGGAGTTTGACGATGCGCTTGTTGATAAAGCACTTCTTGTATTCCTGGAGGAACTCGACGTACTTGAGGGGTTGTGTTCTGGCGAGATTCGTCTCCTCAATAACTTCTCGTTCCAGCTTCGAAAGGTAATCCGCATTGATCTTGTCTGTTTTGATCTTGTCGTTGGATATGCTGTTCTCGTCCCATCTTGATGTTGTGTCTTTCTTCCAGGATGGAGTCTTGTCCGTCGCGGTCGTATGGAGCGGAGCAAGGAGCAGGGTGATGAGGATTGCCGAGATCAAGGATATGCCGGTTTTCATGCTCACAGTCTAGAGTGCCGGCTATTTGACGTCAAGCAGCTAGCCTGGACTATTCATCAACTTCGCAGTAAATGTTGACTAATAGTTTAGGTTAGAGCGGTTGAAGAAATACTGTAGCCGGAGGGGCGTTGCGAATTGTGCATGAACAAGGAATGCGAAGCAGGAATAGCAGGGCTGTTCCGATGCAGC
>JAUXFM010000018.1 GCA_030622955.1 Lentisphaerales bacterium | reverse complement strand
CAGACGCTTTGTAGAGGCAGGACTGGCCGAAACAGACGAAGAGCTGCAACAGGCAATGAAAGTATCACCCAGAAGTATCGGGAACGATTGGTTCAGAGCCTGGGTAGATGAGCGATATCAGAACATGCTCGAAGGCCACCATGTTGCCGAGGATGCTGCGTTCAGGCGGATAACGGAGCCCCTTGCGACCGACCAGGTCCTTGCCACAGTGGCTGAACTAATGAGGGTAGATACTTCAGATTTTAGAGAGCGTCGTCGCAATAGTTCTCTGCGAGCAGTTGCATCTCGAATGCTCATGAAGTACTCCGGACAAAACCAACGCCAGATAGCACAGTACTTAGAGATGGGGACAGGTGGTGCGGTGAGTTTCCAAGTGCGTAGACTACCGGCGCTTCTTCAGGAAGACCGAAAGCTGCAGAAGCTTGTTAAACGGATAGAGGGTAGACTTGGAAACCTGAAAGCTGAACAGCAGAAGAGGGGCCGTGGTCGTTAACTCTTATCTCGAGGGCTGACCCTGATTCCCCCTAAGATAAGGATGTTGCTGGTTTAGGGCTCAGCGCGCTGTCGCTGACATGGTCCGCTGTTAAGCGTGACCCTGTCGGATTTACGATCAGTCTAGCAAGTGTAATCTACGGTGGCATCGCGGAATTAGGGTCAGCCCTCGAAATAATAGTTTACAGTGTATCGCGGATGTGAGATATTCAATGGATGGCAAGACAACTGAGAGTTGAGTATCCCGGAGCCATATATCATGTGACCTGCCGCATGATAGGCGATCACCGTGGCTGAGGGGTCAGGGCTTGACATTCGATACAAGCGTTGACCGATGGAGTTGAAAGTGTTTAGCTCTGAGTCATGAGCAGGCCCTTGCGGATGAATATTGAGAACGGTTGGTGCCACGTGTTTGGGCGTGGGCTCGAGAAGAGAGACATATTCCTCTCCCAGCCAGACAAAGAGCATTTCCTTGAACTTCTCGAAGAACTGCACGAACGCTTCCGTATTCTTGTCCATGCCTATGTGTTGATGTCCAACCACTATCACTGCATTCTGCAGACACCAGATGCCAACCTTAGCCAGGGAATGCAGTGGTTTCATGGCGCCTACGCCGCGTGGTTTAATGCAAGACATTCAAGAGTCGGTCCACTTTTCCAGGGCAGGTATCGTGCGATTCCGATAGAGAATAGCGGGTGGGCGTATGCTTTGAGCCACTACCTGCACCTGAACCCCCTTCAGATTGCAGGGCTCGGACTAGATAGAAAAGGTAGGTTGTTAGAATCCCGAGGATTCAGAACGCCTACACGCAAGCAGATTGCCCAGCGTCTGCAACGCTTACGTGAGTATCAATGGAGTTCATACATGGCGTACGCCGGATACTGTTCTATGCCCCGGTGGCTCCATACAGGAGATCTGCTACGCCGTGCCCATAGAGCGGCAGCTCAACGCCGGAAACAGTATCGTAAAGACATACGGCTGAGACTGACCAAGGGAGTGGATGAAGAACTATTCGAAAAGCTGAGTAGCTCCATGGCAATTGGTAGCAGTGGCTTTATCGACAAAATCCGCGCCGGAGCGTCTGAGGATGACCTGATCGGTGTAACCGGTAAGAAAGCACTTCGGCGTCGAGTGCCCTGCGAAGAGGTGATCAAAGCCATAGAGGAGCTCAAAGGCGAGAAGTGGCAGGAGTTCGTCAACAAGCGTGGTGATTGGGGTAGACCCCTGTTCTTCTGGGCAGCACGACGATTGTGCGCGATGACGCTTAGCGAAGTTGGAGAAGTCGTTGGAGACATGGGGTTCTCGGCCGTGAGCGCTGCAGTAAAGCGATTTGAGAGGCGAGCAAAAGAAGACAAGAAGCTCGCGAAACTGCAAGAAAGAGTTTTCGCAATGTTGAATGTCGAGCCCTGACCCCCATGGCGTTGAGCGGATATGGGGCTTGTTGCTGAACTAGCAGATGCGGGGCAGTGATTCGCCCAGAGGGATCGTAACAACGCGTTCACCACCGGCCCTCGTTTCGAGAATGACCAAGCCGGAAGGACCTTCAACGATCTCACCGATGATCCGGGCTTCCGCTCCCGCCGGGGTCCCGCGCAATGTAGTGATGGCGAGTTCCGCTTTGGCGCCCGGACATACGACCAGCGCCTTGCCTTCATTCGCTACTTCGAGCGGATCAAGACCCAACAGGCTGCAAGCCCCGCTTACCTCGTCTCGCACAGGTAGATCCCTCTCCCTGATGCGGATGGAGCAGGATGAAGCCAACGCGATATCACAGAGCGATGCAGCGCAACCACCACGTGTCGGATCTCTGAGACACTGCAGAGCCGGTACTGCCTCAAGCAAGCTTCTGGTCATGCCCCATAGCGGTGCAACATCACTGATGAGCCCTGATTCCAGTCTCAATTTCTCGCGTGCGTTCATGACGGCTATACCATGATCGCCAATCGGACCAGTGATGATCACGGCGTCGCCGGGACTCGCGTTCGAGACTGAAACATTGACGTTCGGCACCCTGACCCCGAGTCCTGTTGTATTGATGAACATGCCGCTCGGCTTACCGGCCCGGCCATGGTGCTGAACAACCTTGGTGTCGCCGGTAACGACAGATACGCCCACATCCCTGCAGGCCTGCGCGAGTGATTTAATAATCTTCTCGAGGCTTCTAATCGGCAGGCCCTCCTCGAGTATCAGGCCAAGGCTCAGGTAGCGGGGTTCTGCGCCCTGCATGGCCAGATCGTTGATTGTTCCACAGACAGCTAGTTTGCCAATATCGCCGCCGGGAAAGAAAAGCGGCTCAACAACATAAGAATCGGTGGTCATGACAAGATCCTGTTCGGGAACTGAAAGACATGCGCCGTCATCGAGTGTAGCCAGGATAGGATTGTCCAGTTCGACCACCAGTAGCTCATCAATAAGTTTGCGCGTGAGCATTCCGCCACCACCATGTGCCATGACTATGATGTCGTTCTTCATCGGGACAGACTTCCCTCCAGGGTCTCGCCATACTTGAAATATGCGGCACATGTTCCCTCGCTCGATACCATGCATGGCCCTACAGGGTTAGATGGGCTGCATTCCTCTCGAAAGAGGGGACAATCTGTTGGCCTGCTGGTTCCACGCAGAACATCGCCGCACATGCATCCTTTCGGGGCAACAGGTTCCGGCAATTCCAGGTCCGCAAAAATCCTGCCTGCGTCATGTTCCGCGAATTCGTCTTTGAGCTTCAAGCCACTGCCTGGGATTGTCCCAATTCCACGCCATTGCGCATCGGATTTATCAAAGAGGGCATTGCAGAGTTCCTGCGCAGCGGCATTGCCGGTCCGTGTCACGCTCCTGGTGTATTGTATCTCAACAGCGGATCGATTCTGCACGATCTGTTTGAGCAGCATTTCAATGGCACTGGCCATATCACCGATTTCGAATCCGGCAACCACACAAGGCACGCCCTGGTCCCGACTGATAGGTTCGTAAATCTGTGAACCGGTTATAACGCTGACATGGCCCGGACACATGAACCCGTCAATTGCAACATCGCCACTTTCGAGTAATACCGTCATGGCTTCCGGGATGGTCTTGTGGGCACAGAGCACCGAGTAGTTCCCGACACCATCTTCTTTCGCTTTCCTGATGGTCCAGCCAACAGTCGGCGTAGTGGTCTCGAAACCGACGCCAAGAAACACCGTACGGATATCGGGATGCGCCTTCGCTGCGTCCAGCGCATCAATTGGCGAATAGACAATGTTCACATCGCTACCACCTGCGCGGGCTTGTTCCAGAGAGGATTCCGTCCCTGGAACTTTCAGCATATCGCCGAACGTGTAAACGCTGGTACCGGCAGTTCCTGCAATAGCGACTGCTTTGTCAATATAACTAGTGGTAGTTACGCAAACCGGGCAACCGGGCCCCGAGATCAAGCTGACTCCTTCGGGGAGCAGGGAGCGGAGCCCTGTACGGAACGCGGCCATCGTGTGTGTTCCACACACTTCCATGAACCGGGCAGGGCGGCCAAGTTGCTCGGACAGGGCCGCCATACTTTCAATGGGCTTCTTCATCATCTTGCTTCCTGGCATCTGCGATACCGTCCATCACTTCGTTGTATTCCCTGACATCGGCTTCGGACCATTTATGGATGGCAAAACCCGCATGCAACAGCACGTAGTTGCCAACCTGGGGATCGTCTATCAGGGAAACATTGCCTTGTCGGCGTATGCCTTGAATTTCGATGACAGCATCTTCGTCATCAAGCTCTACGATTTTTCCCGGTATCGCTAGGCACATGATTCGTTCCTCCAGCTTCTCTCGGTATTGGACTGTTACGTGGTCCTGGCCAGCGCAACTGCCGCCTGGCCCATGGCAATACATGCGTCATTGGGTGGCAGCAGGAAATGACTATATACTTCGAAGCCTTGTTGGCGCAATCTTTCACTCGCCAATCCGAGCAGGAATTCGTTCTGGAACACGCCTCCGCTCAGGATCACCTGCTTCATATTCCTCTCTGCCGCTATACTTTCACATGCTTCGCCTATACCTGCGGCAACTGTGTTGTGGAACATCGCAGAAATACGGTCAATACCTGTTCCGTCGGCTATATCCAATACGATTTCCCGGATCATGGGTCCAAAATCCAGGGCTTCCCCATCGAGATTAAAATCGTACAGCTCTGTGACCCGGCGATTCGCAACCGCCTGCAACCTGATTGCCGCCTGGCCCTCATACGATGTTCGCCTGCAGACGCCAAGCATGGCCGAAACGGCATCGAAAAGACGCCCTGCACTTGAGGTCAATGGGGATCTGAAACCATTGGTGATCATCTGGCACAATGTCGCGAGTTCATTTTCGTCAATACCCGGCAGCAGCCGCTTGGCCGTTGCATAGTCGCTCTCGGTCAACAGGTAGCTCAGCGCCATCCTCTCCGGGCTGGCAGTGGCCTGGTCGCCACCCGGTTGCGCATATTTCTTCAAATGACGGATCCGCTCATAACCGACGAGATCCGCCACAAGGAATTCGCCGCCCCACAGGGTCCCATCGTCGCCCAGTCCCATCCCGTCAAATGCGACGCCTATGACCTTGTCGAGAAGTCCATGCTCGGCCATACATGCGGCTATGTGTGCATGATGGTGTTGTACGGCAACAGTGTTTTCGAAATCATTCTCGAGCGCATACCGCGTCGAGAGGTAGTCGGGATGCAGATCGTGTGCTACAACAGTTGGAGCCAGATCGAAGAGGGTGGAAAGATCTTCGATCTCTCGCTTGAAGAACTCATAGCTCTTGTGGTCGGACAGATCCCCTATGTGTTGCGAAACGAACGCCATGTTGTCACGTGTTAAACAGAAGCTATTCTTCAATTCGGCACCACAGCCCAGGACCACTGGGCCGCTCATTGGCAACTTGATACAACTTGGCACATAGCCACGTGACCTGCGGATGAAGAGCCGCTGGCTTCCGAAAACCCTGAGCACTGAGTCATCGCATTTCCGCGCAATAGGCCGATCATGCACCACTGCCGCATCTGCGATCGGACCCAATATTCGGGACAATTCTCTTTCGTCGCTGACAATTGGTTCATCCGCAAGGTTGCCACTCGTCATTACCAGTGGCGAGATTTTCGAGAGAAGCAGATGATGCAAAGGTGTATATGGCAGAAATGCGCCTATGTCATTTGTATCGGGCGCTATCAGTGGCGAGAGCTTGCCGCCCTCTTTAGCGTGTAGAACTGTTATTGGACATGCCGGTGATTCCAGCTCCTTTCTTTCTGCGTCAGAAAGAATACAGTCCAGCTCGATCTCTGCAATATCCCTGAACATCACCGCCAGCGCTTTTGCGGGCCGGTTTTTGCGCGCCCTGAGCCTGTCTATAGCGTCATCGTTCGTGGCGTCGCAGCAGAGGTGATAACCGCCTAGCCCCTTGATCGCCATGATCCTGCCGCACCGCAATTGCTCAGCAGCACATGCCAGCGGGGCCTCCCTGGTCTCCTGTCCGTCCGTATGCAGGAATGTAATGCCGGGCCCGCATTTCGCGCAGGCGTTTGGTTGTGCATGGAAGCGTCTGTCCTCAACATTCCCATACTCATCCGAACAGCGATCGCACATGTCGAATTTCTTCATGGAGGTTTTGGGCCTGTCATAGGGGATGCCTTCTATGATGCTGAAGCGCGGCCCACAGTTTGTGCAATTGGTGAAGGGGTAACCATGCCTGCGATCGGCGGCATTGGTGATGTCATTGATACAATCTTTACAGGTGGCAATGTCCGGCAGGATCAGGGCAGTTCTGAATCCGTCGCTTTCGCTCTCGATTATCTCAAAATGATCGTATCCAACAGGGTCGAACTCAAGCCGGCTGATGCTGTGAATACTTGCGTTGGGTGGTGCTTCAGTTTCACAGCGTCGGATAAATTCCGCTGTTTGCCCTGTCGTTCCTTCGATCTCAACTACGACGCCGCCAGGCGAATTCCTGACGTTGCCGTTAAGCTTCAGTTCAACTGCGAGTCGATAGACAAAGGGTCTGAAACCAACCCCTTGTACAGCGCCCTTTATGAGTAAGCGTATGCAGCTGATGGTCTCAAGAGAGCCATTTGAGCCATTCATCAACACCGTCTCCCCCCTGTTAGCCGATACCTTGATGAGGTTGCAGCGTCGACAAATCCCTTGCCTATGGAAAACTCGTATTCTGAACTGCCGATACTACGGGAGAAAGGGGCAGCCGTTCAACACCCAATCACAGAGGAGGGTGGTGGTGAGGTCCGGAATCCTTGGCCGACTCCGAGCAGCGCTCGTCGCGGCTCGGGCAGGCGCACCGAGGAGGGTGGTGGCGAGACCCAGAATCGAACTGGGGACACCTTGATTTTCAGTCAAGTGCTCTACCAACTGAGCTATCTCGCCACGGAGAAAGGCAATACTATACAGGCAAAGATGCGATAATCAAGCCCTGTATTCGGGCCAAGGGATGACAGGGAGAATGGGTGGAACGCGCAGGAGCCTCGCCTTTTTGTGCAGTTTCGATAGATATGCGCCATGGGCCAACTTGCGAGAAATTGCCATTGCCATTGAAAGAACCGGCAGCAATAGATCCCCGTAATGCTTGTCTAATGCGTAGTAACTGGGGAAAACGCGCGGCTAGGGGGTTTCAACTTGTATTCGGTGCGGCCCTGTGGCAATCTTTCAGGCACGCTTGGGGCGATCATACTGGGCTCAGCGCTCGTCCCCCCCCCTGGTTTTATTGAGAAAGGTAAACTGTCGTGAAGATACAGATCCCATCGGTTGCTGCCACATCTGGCCTGTCCGCCAGAATAATTATCTGTTTTGCTGTGCTTTCGCTGTTGTTTCAATGCCCCGACATTGCCCGGGCATCAACAGTCAAGCCGTTGTGCGATGCTTTTATCAAGTCCATCGAAGAGCTTAAGACTTATCGAAAGGCGCAAGGGAAGAGGGTCTGTGATAACTACCTGGTCGCTCTTGCCAAATTGCAGACCAAATTCCAATCTGAGGGCGATCTCGATGGCTATCTTGCCGTGAAGAACGAAATCGAGCGGTTTCGCGAAGAAAAGACGCTCCCGGCAAATCCATCTGAGAAGATGTCGCCGGCCATGAAGGATGCCCAGGCAAAATGCAAGGGTGCTCTTGTCTCGTCCCGCCGCGATGAAACCTTGCGCGCCAAAGCGCTCGCTGAGAAGCATGTCAAGCGCATGGACCTGCTGAAGCGCAAACTCACCACCGAGGGCAAGCTGAAAGAAGCGGTGGCGGCGAAGAAAGCATCTGACACCATCAAGGCCAAACTCAAATCGGTCCAGGGGCAGATCCGTGATTGCTCCTTCTGTGATGGCAAAGGCTACTTAGAGACAAGGTGCAGGAGTTGCGGCGGCGAAGGCATCTGCCGTTCCTGCAGGGGCAGTGGCATTAGTCGGGGAATGAATGGTAGGCTCACGAAATGTTTCTCCTGTAAGGGAAGTGGGAAATGCGTGAAATGCAACGGGGAAGGAACAGAGAAGCGCGCCTGCACGGCCTGTTCCGGCAAAGGGAAGGTGGTTGAAGGGGTCAGTGGCGACCTGCTTGCCCTGCTCCTTTCCAAGAAAGAAATCCCCGTGGGCGCTCAGTCGACAACGATTGATCCGAAGCCAGCCGTGGCAAGCAGGCCGTCGCGGCCCAAGGATACCCGATCAAAGAAAGAAATTATGGCCGCAACGAAACGTGAGATGCAGGACCACGTCCAGACGATGGGCAACCTGTACGACCTGTACCGTAAAGGGGAATTCGAGAGGGCTCCTTTTGATCAGGTCATCAATGACAGTAATTTGCACAAGGGCAAGCTTTACGTATCCAACGTCAACATCTACTATGCCCATGCACGCAATGTGAAGGTGGCGGCCACGGCCAGCCAGGCCGCCAAGGGCGTTACAACGCTGATTCCCTACAACCAAAGAGTGGGATCAAAGGCGGAAGCAGTCTTCAAAGAGGTCGGCAGGGGCGGTTCCGTCACGATTACTTACGGGGTCGTGAATAACGAGAACGTTACCCTGTTTGCGGTTACAGCACGCTAGGGCAATTCACGATACTGTTGTCATACTCTTCAACCGGCGTGAAGTAATCTGCGAATCCATCTGTCATGATAAGCTTCATCGGCCGCTCATCGGGAATGAACAGGGCTTCACAATCGAGTTTCTCGATTAGCTTTTGTCCTTCGTCCACGCCAAGCACAAAGAGGGCTGTTGAAATGGCATCAGCTTCCAATGCGCTGCTGCTAATGACCGTTACGCCGGCCATGCCTTCTACAGGTCTGCCGGAGCGTGGATCTATCAGATGCGAATAGCTTTTCCCCTTAATGGTGACGAACCGCTCATAGTTTCCAGATGTCGCAACGGCCATCTCGTTGGAGAAGGCCAGCGCCCCGATCAACTCATCCTTGTCGAAAGGGTTCTGCACGCCAATTGCCCAGGGAATTCTGTTCCTGCTCGTGCCGACACACTTGATGTTCCCGCCCAAGTTGACCATGAACCTCTTCAGTCCCCCGTCCAGTAGTTCCTGACAGGCCAGATCAACGGCATAGCCCTTGGCTATCCCACCAAGATCTATCGCCATGTCCGCATTGCTGAGCATTACCCTGTTGTTGCCGAATGAAATTCTTTGATAACCAACCAATTCCTTTGCTGCTGCTATTTCGTCCGCTGTCGGTAGAGTTGTGGTGTCGCCGCCTCGCAGCCGCCAGAGTTTCATCAATGGCTGAATGGTCACATCGAACGCGCCGCCTGAGAGCTCTCCGTAATTGTAAGCCTGCTCCAGGAGTTTCTGCGTCAGGAGCGAAACCGGAACGGGCATCGCACCCGCCATTGTATTGACCTGCCCGATCTCGCTGTCCTGCTTGAAAATGGTCAGACTCTTCTCTACCTTGGCAAACACATCCCTGACGGTTCCCATATATTCGTCAATCCGTTCGTCCTGACGCTCGGGCACGGATATTTCCGCGTAAGTGCTCATGCTTGTGAATGTTCGTTTGACTGGCACTCCCTCAATCCCGTGAGCCCAGTAGATGAAAAGGACTAGGATGATGATCACAAAAGGTATCAGAGTGCCAGCCAACGGTTTCTTCATTCCTTGTCCTCTGCTTGCATCTTCTCGGCCAGTAGTTTCAGTCGGCCACTCAACGGTTCGCCGAATTCTCCCATCGCGCGTGCCATTGCCCTCTTGCGCAACTCGCCCGCAGGCGCCAACCCCATTCTCTCAATCATCTCAGGTGTTTTGGCTTTCATGAACTGCTTCCAGCAGGTCCTGGCCATTGCATCATAGCCCTTGGCTCGTTCTTCCTCTCCGAGCGCAAGCCAGAAGAAGCTTTTATAGAAAGCGCCCTCAACATACATGGTGGCATCGGTCTCTGAAATTGCCCTCGTTGTCTTGATGGAATTAATATACACATAACGGCTGAAACTCTTCTCGATCTCCTCGTCGGGATTTCTTGCCAACAGCAACTGGTGCGTTTCGCGCGCCTGCTCCTTTCTGTTGAACGAATAGAGAACAATAATCGCATCCTTGAGGAACGAGACGAAGCCATCGGGGAATGATTTGTTCTCGTGCCTGGCAATCGATCGCTCATAGGCGCGAATGACATTTGGCAGGATGTCTATGTTCGGTGTATGGATGACCAGCTCCGACTCCGGCAGCAGGAGGATCCTGCCCTGCTCGAATGCGTCGATCAAGCTGTGATTGATGAGTCTGTCGCATTGGACATGTCCGCCAGGTCCTGCAACGCGACTGCCACGATACGCCCAGTAGAGCGAATGCGAGGATGGCGCCCGCCAGTCCAACGGCCCGTATTCTTCATCGATCTCGCGCATGATCTTAGGGTCAAGTTTATGATCCTTGATCATTCGTTTAGCGAGGGCTGGATCGAGCTGATCGTAATCGATGTAACCGCCACCAAGCAGCTCGCTCATCTCTTTCGCCAGCATGCGCTTGAAGTACTGGTTCTTTTCAGAGGTGATGCCGCCAATCTTCTGTTTATAGATATCGCCGAGTTCTTTATAGAGCTGCGGATCGCCCGAATTGTAGAAGATGCCGCTGTCCCTTAGCAGTTGTATTCCGTTAACAACCCACCGCCAGCGCTCCTCATTGTCCTCGAACATTATGCTGACATTGTAGGCCATGTTCCATGCGTGATATGCCCACACCCCGGTGAAGCGAGGCTCAAGCTTCGTGATCCAGTCGGCAAGCTGGACGAGTTCAAAGTACTTCCCTTCATCCTGAAGGCGGCTTGCCCGCATCCAGAGCAGGTCCGCGATCAGGCCACGAAATCCGCCTAGCGCGACCGTTGTAAAGGCTACCAGTGGCGGTGCATTTTCCAGTGGCGTCACCTGGACAAGTTCGTGCACCGCCCGTTGTTCCAGGATTTGTCCGTGCCGGGCCTGCGCGGCCCACAGGCACATTGCCGCTGTGAGCAGGCACAGTATGTCGGAAAGGAAATCCCGTTCATGTGCTTTTATAACGCCACCTCTCGTCGGTTGAAACATCCTACGCCGAGAACTGCGCTCAGACCGGCATAGATGATTAACAGGAACAGGATGCTCTCCGCTATGAAAGCCCAGGATATGAGAAGACCGGAAGGCAGTGATTCCAGTGGATCGAGCCGCGCCAACGGGCTCGACACCACGTTCATGCACTTGAAGAAGCTCTGGGCAATTGTGTTAAGGAATGTCGTTGGCTCTACGTGTTCCGGGTGGTGCGGGATGTAGAACAGGCCGGTTGATGCTACCGAGGCAATGTAGTCGCCGAAGGAAGAAAGGGATAACACAAAGAACGAAAGGAACACGGCTACCGGCATGGATAAGAGGCTTCCTGCGGTCACGCCTAGCGATGCAAAGAAGGCGAGCCGAATGAACAACACGAGCATTGCCCGCAGAAAATTCATGCTGAACGATCCACTGTTGGCCAGTATGGTAACTGCAGAGTTGCCATCGAACACCACAGTGGCAGGATATTTCGTCTCGGCATTCATGTATTTGACGTAGAGAACGCCATCATCCGGGATAGCTGCGCGGGGAACAGTGAATTGATGGGCACCCCCCGGATAAGAAGCATGGCGGTGTCTAAAAGGTGCCAGGTCATTCTTCCGCCCGGCCGTCCACATTCCTGCTGTCGATCGACGTTGGGCCTGGCGCGACGATGAGAAGCGGTATCTCAGGATAACGTCCTCGTCCGGTCCCATATTCATCGGCAATTCAAACCGCCATTCCTTCACGGTCCCGGGCAATACCGAGTTTTCCCGCAATTGGTAGAATCTCTTGATCGTCTTGTATGCCCTTTGAGCTGGCATGTTCTCGGGTATGTCGCCCCGTACCATGAGCGCTTCCAGGGTTTCTGTTGCTATTGAATCATGCGACTTCGTCTCTGCGTAGAATGGGCGTCTTGCCACGAACACCTCCTCCGCAAGTGTGGCCCTGTCCTCTTCCGTCAGGACGCCTTCACGTGTCTCCCACAACAACAATCCGTAGGTCAGGCCGCCGCCAATTGAAAGGAGCGCAGCATTGATGCAGAGGATTCCGAACCATTTTCCGAGCCAGAGCTGCAAACGGCTCACGGGCTTGGTAACAAGAAGATGTATATGTCGGTCCCTGATCTCTGTTGAAACCGAGCCGCAGGCGACCCAGACAGTGGCAAGGGTGAGGATTATTGCAATGATCCTGAGGTTGTAATGTATGAGCACCTGAGCCCTGCCCGCCGCAGAACCATCACCTTTAAGGATGAGGGGCAGCACAATAATCGCGGAAACTAACAGGATCATCAGCCAGATGAAGACCCGTGATCGCACAGCAGTGCGGATAGCCAATCCTGCAATAGCGAAGATCTTATTCATTGTGAATCACGGCTCGCATCTTCCTCTAAAGTCTACGGCCTGCAATCTATTTTTCGATGAGCTCATCGAGAACTGTTTTGCCTGTCCGCTCCGGCTCCCTTGCGAGGTAACCTGCAACTCCGGCTGATTTGTCGACACCCGTCTTGACGGCTGCTACTTCCTGTGCCTTCTGCACTACCTCCAGGAAGAACTGCTCGAGATCTTTTTGCGGCCTATCTACATCAGGTGTGTTACCTATCTTTTGCCTCATGATCTCCAGCACTTCCTTCAGTGTGTCCGGCGACAGGGATGGCATAGTCAATCTGCAGGCAGTCTGATCTTCAAGTAGATTCTGCACAGTTCCCGAGGCACAGACCCGGCCATTGTAAAGAATGATGATCCTGTCGCACACGTCCTCGACATCGGCGAGCAGGTGTGATGAGAGAAGGATCGTTTTCCCTCGCTTTGCGAGGGTCAGGATCAGGTCTTTAACTTCTCGGCAACCGATGGGATCGAGGCCGGAGGTAGGTTCGTCCAGCACCATCAGCTCCGGATCATTTATCAGGGCCTGCGCTATTCCAATACGCCGCGCCATGCCCTTGGAGAATTCACCTATTGCCCTGCGTCGCGCATGCTTCAGGCCGATCATCTCAAGTAACTGGTTGATCCGTTCTTTCCTTATGTTCCTGCCCAGATCAAAAAGGCGTCCGTAGAAATCCAGAGTTTCCTCGGCGGTCAGATGGTCATAGAGGAATGATTCTTCAGACAGGTAACCAATACGTTCCTTGCTCTTCACATGGCGCGGCGACCGGCCGAGGACCCGTAATAGTCCTCGGGTAGGATGGAGCAGTCCGAGCAGGAGCTTGATGGCCGTGGTCTTACCTGCACCATTAGGGCCGAGCAAGCCGACGACCTCACCTTTCTGGATCTGGAAACTGACAGAGTCAAGTGCCCTGACCTTGGGCCGTCGCCAGAAATCACGGAAGACCTTCGTCAGGCCTTCAGCAATGATGACGGGATCTTTGCCCGTCCCTCCTTCAATCATCACTCGTCTCCCTGTCGGCATCAAGTTCTTCGCCCGCTCTGACCAGTCGCGCACTGTTGAATACAACAACGAGTGAACCGACAACCTGCAGGAACGCCGCGATAATGGGGTCCAGTTTACCAAGTCCCGACAGGGTCAAGCCACCAACTATCAGGAAGAGTCCCACGCCAATGTTCTGAAAGATGACCATCCGTGCACGGCGCGAGAGCCTGATAAGAAATGGCAGGCGCCTGAGATCGCTATTCATCAACGCGACCGTCGCGCTGTGTATGGCTGCATCGCTGCCCGCCGCGCCCATGGCTATTCCGGTATCGCCAGCTGCAAGAGCAGGTGCATCGTTGACGCCGTCTCCTACGAAAGCAACGTGGTAACCTTCCTTTCGCATCTTGTTGACATAGGCAACCTTTTCTTCGGGAAGACAGTGTGATTTGAATTCACGGCACCCGATCTGCTCTGCAACACTCGCGGCTACTTCATCCCTGTCACCCGTTACCATCGCGAGCCGCTTGATCCCTATTTCGTCCAGGTCTTTCAGTGCCTGTGAAGCTTCCTTTCGGATCTGGTCTTCAAGATCTATGCGGCCCAGATATTCGCCGTCTTTCGCCACGTAGATGGCGCTGTATGCGCCTTTATTGGATTCCTTGCCCAGTTCTTCCATCCCGCGCACCTTGTGCTTCTTGAGCCAGTTAGCCTTGCCGCAGAGAATCTCCTGTCCATCGACCTTTGCGCTCACGCCAAGCCCTGTCTCCTCCGTGAATCCGACCGGCTCCTTAGGCGACACGTTCGCCTTCTTTGCAAGTTCAACGATTGCCTTTGCCACGGGATGGTTGCTGAACTGCTCCACCGATGCCGACGCTTCGACCAGTTCCGAAGGCTCAACCCCACCGCGTGGCACCAGCCGCGCAACACCGAGTTGACCCAGCGTGATCGTACCGGTCTTGTCGAGCACGACCGCGGTAATCCGGCTGGCAGATTCGAGGTCCGCAATGTCCTTTACCAGAATGCCAAGCCGTGCAGCAGCCGAAAGTGCGGCCACCATTGCCGTCGGCGTGGCAAGAACAACGGCTATTGGACAAGCGATGATCAGGGCGGTAATAACGTTCTCCATGTTCCGGGTAAAGAACCAGATCAGGAAACTGATCATCAGGATGACCGGTGTGTAGTAGCCGACGTACTTGTCCACGATACGGACGAAGGGCAGCTTGCTGCGTTCAGCCGAGATGATGAGTTTCCTGACCTGGCCGAGCGTCGTGTCCTCGCCTATACGACTTACTTCGATCTCTATCGACCCCGTGAGATTCTGTGTGCCCGCAAATACTTCGGCTCCGATCTCCTTGTCCGCGGGCAATGATTCACCCGTTATCGTCGCCTCGTTCAGGGTGGTCTGGCCTTTCAGGATTTTGCCATCGACTGGTATAGCTTCGCCCGGACGGACCCGGATCCTGTCGCCCTGTTTCAAATTGATGGCATCAACCTTGTTTTCGGTGCCATCTTCCTTGAGCAGGGATGCCTGTGTGGGGGTCAGCCTGATAAGCGATTCTATGGAGGCATGTGCACCTTCGGCGGTACGGGTTTCGATGACCATTGCTATCAGCATGAAGAACGAAACAAAAGCGGCAGTACGATGATCACCATAGGCGAACGCCGCGAGCACGGCTATGGCCACCAGCTCATTCATATGCAGCTGTCCGCGGCCGATTCCCCTGATCGCTTTTATGATGATGGGCGCCATCAGCAGGACGGCAGCCAATGTTGCGCTGACGTCGCTGACGACCGGGTTATCATCATAGATCCATTGCGCGACATAAGAGCTCAGCAGGAATGCCGTTCCTAGCAGGACCCAGAGAAGCAGCAATGCCGCACTCACAGGTGTATTGGCCCGATCTATTTCTGTTCTTGTTCTTTCCATAGGTTGTCCTGCTGTTGGTTCAGAAAGAGGCGGAGCTCAAGCTTGCCGCTACGCGATCTATGAATAAGGTACTTCTTGTCAACACAGGCAAGTGTCCGCTTCAAAGTATCCTGCAAGAGTATCCCTGTTGTTATATTCGGGTTCTTCTTGAATTTCTCATATATCTTCTCGAAATAGGAGGCATCTGCACTAATAGTATTCTTTAATCTGTCTTTGTACGCAATGCTGCTTGCCTCCAATCTGGATTCCTCGCTGCGGGCACCGCTCAACACCTGTTGCCTGTAGGTTCCGGCATCCGTAAGCTTTGCGGCAGATTCGGACTTGGCTGCGTCCACCGCCTCGAAAGCGCCCTTCACCTGGCGGGGTGGTGTTATCTCGATCGCATCGACACCTTCGACGGTGATACCGAGGCCCAGGACATCACATCGTGCGGTAAGTGTTTTCTGGATGTATTCCTTGAGGGTCTCATCCGAGAGGAGTGCGCTGTCTATGTCCCACCTGGCCATGGCAACAACGACCGCGCGATCGAGTTCATTGTGGAGCAGTTGTTCGAGATCGGAGAACTCAAAGGCGTATGAATGGGCATTGTCGATACGGTAACGCATGATCCACAGGGCATGCAGGATATTGGCATCACCGGTCAACAGGTAACCGTCCCTGCCCGGCACAAGTGTGTTGCCGGGCATTGAAGAACTGCCTAGAAGACGTTCCTCTGCCGTCTCGTAATACCAGAATGTGGATGACTCGATGCTACGTGCCTCACCTGACGGGATGCGGATGACTTGGTCGATAGGATAGGGGAGTGACCAGCTTAGCCCGGACTTTCGTGCGACCCCTTGCAGCCGCCCAAACCGGAGGACGAGTGCTGTTTGACCCGGCTTGATTGTGAATATGGTCGAGCCTATCAGATAGACCAGGAGCAGGCCGATCATGACAAACCGCAGGATGCGGAAGCTGACGTTAAGCGCATCAGCGAGCGCATGCGTTGACTGATCGTTTTGTGGTTCCTGCTTCATCTGCTATTTCTTTGGCAATGACTTGGTGCCGTACAACAGATCGTATGGTTCCATGTCGGTATCCAGCACCACAGTTGCCTTTGTTTTCAGGGTTTCCTCGAATACTTCAAGTTTACGAAGAAATATCGCCAGCTCAGGATTTTTTTGGAAGACGGCATAGTGTTCGGCAGCCTCGGCTTCCCCTTCCGCCTTGATGCGCTTAGCTTTGGCCCATGCTTTTGCGAGTATGATGTCGCGCTCCTTATCGGCCTCGGCCCGAATGATGGCGGCACGTTCCTCACCTTCCTGGCGGTGATTCTCAGCTACCTTCTCTCGTTCCTTGCGCATGCGATCAAATACATCGTCAGTGACCGATTGCGGCACTCCTATCTGGCGTATACCGAGCAGCGTCATTTCGATTCCGTAAAGATCGAGAGCTTCCGGCTTAACCGCATCAAGGATCTTCTGCTCAACGGCTACGAGTTTGATTGCATCTTTATCCACACTGACCAGGTCAGAGAACTTGTGCTGACCAACAACGCTATTCTTGTAGTTGCGCAACAGCCCACGCAGCTGGCTTTCGGCCTCTTCCCGGGCCTTGACGCGCTCGAGGAACTTCATGGGATCGCTGATCCGCCAACCTGCATAGATTTTCAGCATGAGGTTGTGTCCGTCTTTGGTCAGCGTCTGTTCCAAGCCGCCTTCAAGGCAGTGAACGCGGTTGTCGTATATTCTCTTGTCCTGCACGGGCCAGGGCCACTTGAGATAGAGGCCTGGTTCACTCTTCGCTGTCTCCGGCTTACCAAACGTGGTAACGACTGCCACCTCACCTTCCTTGACCACGAACAGGATCTGGAACATCACGAAAAGCAGGAGGATCACCAGTCCCACCCCGATAACTATCAGCTTATTCTTCATAGGATTACTCCCCAGTATTATCTTCAGGTTTAAGATCTTCAAAGAACTCAGGACCGAGCGGTTTATCCGAGTGCAGCTCAATGACCTCGCTAGGAATCGTATGAGGCACGATCCACTTGGGCACGTCCTTGAGCGAGCGTTCGATTGTTGCGAGCCACTGGCGTGCCTTGTAGACGTCCGGTGCCTTCTTGTACGCTTCATAGCTCTTTTCGAAATGTACGGCCTCGGCGGCAGCGGTTTCTCTTCTGGACAGTTGATAAGCTTCCTGTGCGAGAACCTTTGCCTGGGCCTCTGCGCGTGACTTGGGGAGCTGCCGGGCTTTGTATATCTCTGCGGCCAGGACTTCCGCCTCTTTCTGTTCAAGCGAGGCGACGATGGATTCAAAAGCTTCGGTGACGGCAACCGGCGGGTGGATGCCCATCACTTCGACGACCAGTATTTTGATTCCGAGTTTGAGCCGGTCAACTTCTTGCTGGAGAGTTGCCTCGAGCCGGTTGACGGTATCCATCTGTCCGCCGCCCATCAAAGAGAAGATATCGTTGCTGACCGCTTCGGTGGAGACGGCGCGGTAGCCGGCCTGCTTGAGCATCCTGGCTGGATCGGAGTAGTTGTAAGCGTAGGCACGGATATCGCTTATTCGGTAACGAACGAGCAGGGAGATGTTGAGGAAGTTGAGGGCCGAAAGATCAGATGTGTCGTCGCCTGTCTTGCCTGCCACGAGAAAATTATGCTCTTCATGCGCATGCTGTTGTGTCCAGACAACAACATCAGCAGAGCCACAATCATGCCCGGCATGATCGTGGCCTTCATGCGATCCCTGCTGGGTTGGTCTCGGTTCGGAATGATCTTCTTCAAAGCCGATTGCCACCGATTGTACGAGCTTGGTGGGGAATCTGCGGGCGGTTTCGAAAGGCCATGGTCGTTTCAGATGGAAACCACTGTCCAGATGCCACCCCTCTTTGAGGGGTTTTCCGAATTGCTCGAGAATCGCCTCTTCGGAGGGATCGAGGAAGACGAAACAGGAAAGGAAATACAGCACCAGACACTGGAAGATGAGGAGCGGAAAGAGGGCATTCTGAAGGAATTGATAGAACCACGTTTCCGACACCTTGAACCCGAACTGGTAGTCGAACGCCTGTGCCAGATTTCTTGCCCAGGATGTTGGATCCGTCACCATGGCCGCGAGTTTGCTCTCGTAGGATGTAAGCAGCTCCTTGCGCTTGCCGCGCGGGCGGTAGAGCTGACCAATCGTGTTCAGCAGGCTTTCGATTGCCAGGATTCCGAGCAGGCCAGCCAGGATCATGGTGACGATCCGGTCGACGGGCGCATAGATCTTGACGCTGACCACCGCACCGACGGCGCCGAGAAGCGAGACCAGAGCCAAGAGTCCAAGAAGGATGCCTGCTCCCCTCACGATCCTGCCGTCTTTGCCGTGGCTGAGCCCGAGCACATATCGGCTGAGCAGAAACATGATCAGGGCCTGCCCCGCAAGAAATGAGGCTGCCAGCAGGTGTTGAGTTGGTTCCTCGCTCAGTCCGTCCAAGCTGTGATAGGTGCGCCAGCCGAGATAAGCATGCAGGAGCATCAGTACAGGTGCGATCAAAGGCACGATGAGCCGCTCGAATTGTTGCTGGGTATATCGTATTGAAAAAGGCTCGTCGTCGCCCGATCCATCCCGGAACAGTGCAGTTTCCTTGCGCTCTTCACGTTCAAGCGCTTCATCCTTCTCTTCCTCTACGGCCATTCTGATGAGACGTGCACGTCCGTAGATCAATAGCGACATCAACGTGGTCGTGACCAGGTAAGGTATTACGCCCCCGGGCGCTTTGAGATGCGTTGTCTTGACGAGGATAATGTCGAGAACGAGACAGACTGCCCCTGCCAGGATCGCGAGCAACATCACTTTTTCATGACGTTTGTGCATAATCAAAAAGTCAACGTTCAATCTTTTTGCCAACTGAATGAGCTAAAGGACATACATGACGTTAGATGGTTCTTCCAGTTTCCGGGATCCCTCACTTAATCTCCATCCGCCTGAATGACAAGATACCCAAACAAAGTATTCCTGCCAAGTAAAGCACGCCATAAAGCGCCACGTTTCCGACATAAATCCACGGCACAGTGCCGCCGGCCGTGAATGCATCCGCAACCCAGAAGTGCTGCCAGTTGGGTACCAGGGCATAAAACAGTGCAGCAGTGCTGGATTCTAGGCGCAATTTGCCGAGAAAATGGTCGGATACCAGGCCGGCGAGAAAGATCATTCCGCAGATAATTAGTGTTGGCGTTGTGTTTAGTCGTGTGGCAAGACTCATGGCTATGGCAGCGATCACCATGAGGGCTATCGTGTTCAACAGGCAGGCAGGCAGCACCCGCCACTGGATCGCATAGTCCGGCGTCCCCACCGTGTTATCAAGCATCGCTACGATTACAAGCGCTATCAACAGAGTGGCGAGCAGGAGGCCGAACGCATTCGAAACGAACGGGCGCTTCATTGAGTAGTTGCCCAGCAACGCGATTAGGAACGCCAGCAGGGGTGCAGCAAAGAACATGCCCGTGGTGAGCCAATCGGTAACATATGATTCCGCACCGATTTTCATTCCTATCAGTACTGACGATGTCGCACATGCCGAGAAGGCAAGGACAACAACTACAACGCCACAGAACTTTGCCAGAAAGAACATCTCCCTGCCAACCGGCTTGCTCAACACTGCAGAGGCCGTACCGGTCCGAACTTCGCGCGTGAGAGAAGTGCATGCTGTGTAGCCGGCCAGCAGCAAGCCGAACAATAACTGAAGCGCAAACGAACTGTCTCGAACGAGTTTGCCCTCCTCGCCAAACTGGAATACGAGCAGGAGAGGGATCAGCCCCGTAAATACAACGCAAGTTGTTGTCAGAAGAAGGCAAATTGGCCGGCGTAACGCCTCCAGGGCTGTCAGCCCCGCCAATGCACAAAATTGCCTGACAAGTGAGCGCATGCCGCTACCTCGCTGACTCTGTCGTTCGAACTGGGTTCATCGGCCCATTATTTAACAGAATAGTCTCAGAGTCAAATTCTGCGTTCCCGGCACTCCACAGCATTGGAAATGGTCGACTTGGGGGTTTACGGCGTATATGTGAGCCTGTATTATGATTCCAACAAGCGACTGCTATTCAGAAAAGGTGACTATATGAAGAAAACCATTCTCGTGATTGATGATGATCCGGGCGTTGTTTCGGTTCTCAAGCGAGTACTTATGTCGAATGGGTATGATGTTCTTACCGCCGGTGATGGCAAAGAGGGGATTTCCGTCCTAAGTACCTCTACGCCTGATTTGATCATCCTGGACCTCAAAATGGACGGCATGAGCGGCGTCGGCTTCCTCAAGGAGATATCCCTGTCAAATGGCGAGTTGCCCTATCCCGTGCTTGTTCTCACCGCATATGCCAGCATGAACAACTTCTTCAGCAATATCGATATCGCCGGGTTCATGCTCAAGCCATGCAGTGAAGATGCATTGGTTACCGAAATTCGTAAAATCCTTAATTCCGTGAAGGCAAAGCCACAGGAGGAAGAAGAGCCGAGATACCGTCTCAGCCTGACCTCTAAACAAACCGTCCTCATCGCTGAAGACGATGACGAGGTGCTTTCAAGGCTCTCGCATGCGTTCACGAAGCAAGGCTATACGATTGAGAAAGCCGGGAACGGCAGCGAGGCCATCGGGAAAGCAATCCTGACCCAACCCGACCTCCTGGTTATCAAGGAGTTATTTTCCGAGATGAATGGACATGCAGTTTCGGCGGCACTCAAGAATGTTCCAAAGACCAGTAATATGCCGATCATTCTCTACGACGAGGAGAAATATGCAGCTTTGACCGGGAAAGATTTGGTTTCGGGTTCGAACATTGCCGCATATCTGACCAGCAACAAGACCCAGGAAATTATCGATGCCGCCGGGAAGGCACTGGAGTAGTTAGGTCAACTTCATGTTAGAGGGCCAAGCTTCCGCCTGGCCGCAGACGCATGGAAGCACGTCATTTCGTGGCCGAGTAACCAGATAACCAATAACAATGTGCTAAAGCGTAAGCTTCAGCACATAAGCATGATCGCAAGGCCGTTTATGCGGCATTGTAACATGCAGGCCTGCGCTGTCCTGTTCCCATGGGAGTTCTCCGTCGATGCCAAGCATCTCTATCTTCTTGATCTGGTCCCTGTTGATCCCCGCGCCACATGCCAATGAGGCAATGGTGGCGCGTTTGCCCGGCCAACCCATGGCGATTGCGTAAAGGACGCCCGGCTTGGTCGTGAAACGATAATCCTTGTTCGTGAACGGCTCGTCGTCCTTCTCGCCGAAATGGCCAGATTTGACATTAGTTGGCCCTTCGCCGAAACGTTCCCACGGCCGGGTATCGTATATGGCCTCACCGTTTAACTCGAGCCATTTGCCCTGTGCGAGAAGGAGCCCTTCGACCTCCAGGGGGATCGTCCCGTCGGGGCGGGGTCCGAAATTCATCAGCATGACACCATTCTTGCTTGTGTTGTCGATGAGGTCATGGATAAGGCGGGCAGCGCTCTTGAACTTGTCGTTCTCGATATAGCCCCAAGATCTCGAACTCACCGATGTGTCGGTTTGCCACAAATCATCCCGGATACCGGCCAGCTTGCCGCGCTCTATGTTGAAGACGGCGGCGCCATCGAAGAAATGGTCCTTGTAGTTCACTGCCACTTCCTGTCCACGGGCCTCGGCCTGGTTGTAATAGTGAGCGATCAACTCGAGCCTGTAGGGAGCGAATTCCTTGCGATGCCACCCGAAATCAAACCAGAGCACATCGGGCTGATACTTGTCGATTGCTTCTTTCGTGCGTCCGAACCAGTCCTTGATGAATTCCTCATCTACAGGATCATCATCCTTCTCGTAAGGCTTCCAGTAGATCCCCTTATTCGCGGGATCCATGGTGTCAAAGTCATTCTCGAACTTGAAATGCCTGGCATTCTGAGCGCGGTGCGACGTGATGATGAACTTCATGCCTGCCGCCTCAAATGCCTTCTTCTGCTCTGCGGTTACATCACGCTTAGGCCCCATCTTGACGCAATTCCATTCAGTGAACGAACAGTCATACATTGCGAAGCCATCATGATGCTCGAGTACTGGTCCGGCGAACTGTGCGCCTGCCCTCTTGAATAGATCGGCCCAGTATTCCGGATCCCATTTGTCCGCAGTGAACATGGGGACAAAATCCTTGTAGCCAAAATCCTTCTGCCTCCCCCATGTCTTCCTGTGGTGCTCGAAGGTGGGATCCTTGCGATTGTACATGTTGCGCGGATACCATTCGCCACCAAAAGCTGGGACCGCATAAGGACCCCAATGCGTATAGATGCCGAGCTTGGCATCCTTGTACCATTCAGGAATTGTGTATTGTCGCAACGATTCTATATTCGCTTCATATTTCATTGTCGCTTCTCCTATTCGGACGCGCAGAAGCACGTCCCTCCATTTTCCTGCTTGCCCTCCATAGCCTCGTGCGAAGGAGGGAACACTGGGCCCTTTTCTAGAACCCCCTCAAATCCGTACTGCTGCGGCGCGTCAAGCCGGGCTTGGGTTTACGTTTCAGCACCAGGTATTCAAGGTTGTGTTTCTTGCAGAATTCCTGTTTCTCCGGTCGGTCGCCGTCTGAATTCACAGCGTAGATATCCGGCTTGAGTCGTTCGATTTCCGGTTCCGCGTCCATCCAGCCGTGGCCTGTAGAAACGTATGCCTGTGTCACGAACCGGATCGACTGGGCCATGTAGCGACGCATGTCTTCGCAAAACATGGGATGGCCTTCGCCCTTCAGTTCACGAATATTCTTATCGTGGCCGATTACGACGTGGAGATTGCCATATTCCGAGACCTCCTCAAAAAATCTTACGTGGCCAGAATGAAACCAATCATAACAACCTGTTACAATGATGTGTTTCCCATCCGGTTGCGTTGGCATTGCATCCCGTGTCGGATATCCCTCGATCTCCTGATTTGAGATCACTTTGTATCCCATGCGCTCGGCTGCGCAGAAAGCCTTCTTTGCTTCCGTAGCCTCTCTTTCGTCGATTGCCCACAGGGTATCTTTTGTAGGATCGCCCGGCAACTTGGTCTCGTGCACTGGCTCATCCACAGCCGTGATCTTCTGGACGTAGAGAAGTGCATCGAGAACATATTCACGTTCAGCCTGGCTGAAGTGTGGCGCCTTGCCTTTGACAGATTCAGTGAGTTTGTCTGACCAAAGCCGCACTTCTAGAGGACCCAGGCACGATGCTTCCTGCAGGAACCGGAACGTACGGCTATCTATCTTATCGAATGGGCCCGAGACAATGACCTGTTTCGATCTGTCCATTCTAGAGCCTCACCTTGATGCCGAATGTGCCGGGCAGGGGTTTCTCTGAAGCAATGTACAGATAGCCACCACCGCAACCGGAATACATGGCTCCGGGATAGCGTTCCTGGTGATGTTTCAGAATCTCCGGCAGATCAAACTGCAATACATCATGTTGAACAGTATTCGGCAGCATGCTTGCCCACAACTGCATGCAGTTGTTCAGCGATTCACCCAGGCGCTTCACATCTTTGTTGATGATAGCGTCATAGCAGAGCTTTCCTGTTTCTCCTAGTGATTGAACGCCGTCAGCCGTAAGGTGCTTTTCAAGGAGCGGATGATAGCCGTACGGCCGGGGTGCAATGGGAAGCATGTGAATTACCCGCTCAATCCAGTCGGCAATGTCGCGGTCGCGACATTGCTCGATATGAACAGGGAAGTAACCGTCTTCGTGTGAGATGTCATAGTCGAGGCGGCAGATGCCCTTGTAGATCAGGCCG
Source organism: Lentisphaerales bacterium (assembly GCA_030622955.1). Lineage (GTDB taxonomy): Bacteria > Verrucomicrobiota > Kiritimatiellia > JAUXFM01 > JAUXFM01 > JAUXFM01. The sequence continues at coordinate 4,313 of JAUXFM010000018.1, read as the reverse complement.
ATCATGTCCTGTGATCCCGAAGGATGCTCCTGACCCTCGTTCTCGGCACGGTAGAGATCCCGTACAAGTTGGGCCGGATCATCATCGGGGATCCCATTCTCACCCCATAGCTTGCATGCAACCTTGCGCGTTCCAGTAGCCATCCCCGAACGTTCCATGAACCAGTTCTGCGGCTCGACGCAGATAGTGACCATGGATCCCGGTGGGGTCGGATTCAGCTCGGAAACGAACGGCTGGTCAATCCAACCACCGGCCAACGCCAGGCGGTAGGGAATCTTGCCAACTATATCCGACATGATCAGCTCACCGTACGTTTGCCGGCCTTGCGGTCGTTGTATTGTGTCTCGATCCACTTGTAGGTCTTTTCCAGACCTTCGCGGAACGGTGTGCCGGGTTCCCAGCCAAGCATTTTCTTGATGAAGGTGTTATCGCTGTTGCGACCTGCCACACCACGTGGTGCGTCAAGATCATGCGTACGTTCGAGCTTAACGCCGCCGATCTCTTCCGCCATTGCGACGAGGTCGTTAATGGCGATCAGTTCGCTTGAGCCCAAGTTGATGGCTGTTGCGATCAGCTCTTCTGAATGCATTATCATATCGATGCCCTGGGTGCAGTCATCGATATACATGAAGCTGCGGGTTTGCAATCCATCGCCCCAGATATCGATCTCCATCTTGCCGCAGTCCTTTGCTTCGATTACCTTGCGGCAGAGTGCGGCTGGCGCTTTCTCACGACCACCGTCCCATGTTCCGTTCGGGCCATAGACGTTGTGGAAACGTGCGATGGCTGTTTTCATGCCACGTTCTGCGTAGTATTCTTCGCAGAACATTTCGCTGATGAGTTTCTCCCAGCCGTAACCGCGTTCCGACATCGCCGGATATGCATCCGACTCTTTAAGCGCGCGGACGTTTGGATCCGTCTGGAGTGTCACGTTGTAAGCACAGGCTGATGAGGAAAAGAAGAATCTTTCTGCTCCGGCACGATACGCGGATTCGATCATGTGAGTGTTGATCAATATGCTGCGCAGGCACTCGACGCGGAAGCGCTCAATGAAGCCCATGCCGCCCATGTCGGCTGCGAGGTTATAGACTTCCTTTGCGCCTTCGCAAAGCGTGCGGCAATTCTCTTCATCGCTCAGGTCAAGACAGAGGCTCTCGACGCCGGGTACAACCTGGTACCATTCATAAAGAGGTTTCTTGTCCGCAACACGGATACGCGTGAAGCCCTGATTCTTGAAGTAACGAGCGAGCGAACCGGCAATGAAACCACCAGCCCCGCCGATTACGATCAAATCATCTTTGTTCAATACATCTTTTGCTTTTGTCTGCTTGCTCATCTCTTCCTCCTCAGGGTGTTCGATTTGTTGGCATAATATGCCCCTTCAGACCCCTTTGGAATGGTTATCCTTGACTTAAGCATGCCAATTATTGACCATGTGCATCATGAAGAACCCATCATGTTTCTCCAAACAGGTGGATACATTTGCCTATCACCATCTAGATTTGACCGATCACAGCGACAAGCCGCTGAGTCTTGTCTGTGGTGGGTGGGAGCGATGCAGCCCGGATTACGTCATGAAGCGCAAGAGTTTTCGATATCGGGCCGTTGAGTTCGTTGCCGGGGGACGCGGATCATTGCGGCTTGCCGGCAAAGATTATGCGCTGGCGCCCGGTGTCGCGTTCAGCTATGCGCCCGGCATTCCACAGGAGATTCATACCGACCCGCAAGAACCGATGATCAAGTACTTCATCGATTTGAGGCTGACGCTATTGTGAAAGCTATAGACCTCGGATCGGGGCCGGTCCAGGTTTCAGAACCCAATCGCATCAGGCAAATCTTTGATGAAATCCAGGAAACTGCCGACAATCCTACACGGGGAAACCCGGAGATTTGCCTGCTGCTGCTGCGGCTCCTGCTTCTTCGTGTTGATCTTCTCGCGACACACGCCCCCTTTGCGCATCCTCGCGCAATGCAGTCCCTCCAACGCTGCAAGAACTGTATCGATGAATCCTATGCCATCTTGAACAGTCTCGCGGATATCGCAGCAACTTGCCACATGGACGCCGCAACCATATGCCGGCTCTTCAAGAGGTTCGGGCAGGGCACACCCTATCAGTACCTTCTCGCACGTAAAATGCATCACGCGGCCGATCGATTACAGAATCTAGTCAAAGAAATCGCAGCAGAGTTGGGATTCGCGGACCCGTTCCATTTCTCAAGAACGTTCAAGCGTGCACACGGTATTTCGCCTCAGCGATTCCTGGAGCTGATCTCACGCATGCCACCGTCCTGAACGCGCTCGCCCAGCAGCATCGCCAGGGCAAGCACAACAGCCAGCGGAACACCTATGCCACGCACAAGGAGTGGACTCCAGATGCAGTTGATCATGAATGCAATCACGCTGCCGAACAAGCCAACGGCCAGGCCGCGCTCATTGCCCTGGATCAACAGCGCACCTCGGAACGCGTGCAACAGGAAGAAGACAAACATGCCGAGAAAACATACCAGTCCCACAAGTCCTGTCGATGCCGCAATAACGAGATACAGATTCTGACTGTCATGCTCCACAACAACAGGACGATCCGGCAGGGATCCCCAGTATGTCCTGATGTTCTCCTGGTAGTTCCCAACACCCACTCCGAGCACGGGATTCTCCTGCAACATGATAGTTGCCGCCTGCCATTCGGTGTAGCGCATGTTGACTTCACGATCGGAATCATAGAGCGACACCGAATCCACAAGGATCTCCTCGTTGTCACGAGGCAGTTGCGGAATGATTATCAGGGAAAACATAATCAGGGCTGCTGCGACAAGGAGAAATGCCCGTGGCCCCTTCAGCATGGCGACCATTGCAAACGCAACAAGCAGGGCGATCATGCAAGCCCCGGACATAGTAATGGCCAGGCCCAAGAGGATCAACAATGCCAGCCAGGCCCGCTTGACCCAGCTTCTACTGAATAGCGCAACGCCCAGCGCAAGTGGAAGCATCAGCGACATGTAACCGCCAAGCGTGTTCCTGTTGCCAAAGGTCGACCGCACATTAAATGCGTCTACTGAAGGCGAGAAGTACTGCACCACCCCATATATGATAACCGCCGTAGCAGATGCCAGTAATGTGCCTGCGATCATCCGTCTTCGCCGTTCGTTCTGTCCCATTGCTGCAAAGAGCAGGAAGGTGACAACGAAGTATTCGATCAGCTGGAACAGGTCCTTCAATCCCGCCATGACATTACAGGGCCGACATATCGAGATCCCCGTGACCAGTATGAAGACGACAGAAAGAAGGGGCGGAAATCTAATAGACTGGAGATCACCCGACCTGATGAGTAGCACAATCCAGGCAAGACAGAGGACCCAGATAAGCGGATCTACTATCGAAAGATGCGTCTTCTCCAGTATTACAAAACTGTATTGCGTGGGTGCGATCAACAACGTGGCAAGCAAACCGAAGAAGATTGTCTTCTCGAGGATACTTTTGAAACTGTTCATGTGTGGCACCGGAAGGAGACGCCCGTCGAAAGCGGAATATCTGCCGGTTACTCCTTCTTTTCTGAGCCCTCTGATTTCCCTGCGGTTATACTCTCAATACCTACCGGAACGTACTCTTTGTCGGTGGTAAACAACAACTGGTCCAGCTTGACGCCATCCTCGCGTCTCTTGATCTTGAGGGTGTGTTTCCCCTTTGTAAGTTTCAGTTGCCTGATCCTGGGCGGGCTCTTGATCCAGTGCCATGTTCTGTAGGTTCCATCCTGGCCGAACGTAAAAGATTTGCCGTCATCGATTATCATGCTGACAGAGTTTCCACAACGGTCAGACCACCAGGCCCTTCCCCAGAGGTAATATTCGCCATCCTTTTCGACCGCAAAAGTATAGAGAGCTTCGCCCTTTTTTTCCTCTTTGCTTTCCTTTTTCTCACCTGCTTTCGATTCCGCTTCGGTCAAGTGGTTGGTCCTGGCGATCTCCAGGTGCTTGCCACCAGATACTCCTTTGTCATCGGTGCCACCAGAACCAGTAACAGCCACGGGTGCGACAACTCTATCGGCTGACTCTGCCTCGAAGCAAAGAGGGTCGTTTGCAAGAAGAGTGCCTGCACATGTCGTAAGCAGGATGGAAAGAGAGGATATCAGTAGTGATCTCTTCACACTACTGTCCGGTTTGTGGTGACCAAAGTCCATCCAGCACCTTATCTGCTCAATATTGTCTAATGGTTTCATCCTGATATACTACGTTAGCACTTCTCTTGATTTCAAATCGATGCAGGTGGTTGATCTCCGTAATCCATTCACTATTAACCAATAACGATTAACTGCTGT